>JAKCAB010000497.1 GCA_021839785.1 bacterium
GCCCTGGTAAGTGCGGCCCTCGTAAAATCGCGGCACGGGCGACGGCGGCGCGGCCAGATAGGTGGGGACGACGAGGTTGGTTTCCCAGACCCGAACCGGTTCGGCAGCGGCGGCGGTAACAACGGCGAAGAGCGGGAACAGCCAGGCGCGGGCTTTCATGGCGTGAATAAAACTGCCAAACCGCGGCGCTGCCAAGCGAGGAAGCTTCACCGGCGCCGACGCGTCATCCGGGTTCGGCGGGCGGTGGTTTCGGCAACACGCCGTCCAGGTATTGGGCCAGCTTCGGCGCGTGCTCCTGCGTGACCTGCCAGATGATTTCGAGGTCCACCTGGTCGTATCCGTGAACACAGCGGTCCCGCAGACCCGCGATGCTGTCCCAAAGAATTGGGTCGTGTCTCGCCCTGAATTCCGCCGACAGCCGCTTGGCTGCCTCGCCCAGCACGACGATCTGCTGGAGGACCGCGCACTGCGTTTTGAAATCGGCGAGGAATTGTTCCGGGGACATGCCGGCGACAAACTCCTGCACCGCTTTCGCGGCCAGCAGAATATCGGCGGCCGTGGCCTCATCCTTCCACATAGAGGGATTGCGCGGTTTGGAGGATGTGTGCGCGGCGGATCCAGTTCCGATGGCGTTCGATTTGCCGTCGCTCGATCAAATCCACCGGCCGGCCCACAATCGCGGCCAGTTCCCCGGCCATCCGGTTTTGTCCCCACGGTCCCCAAGCCTGCTCGCGCTTGAAGTGGGGCCCGGGGGTGTAGAGAAAGTCCACGTCGCTGCCGGGCTGGAAATCGGAGCGCAACGCCGAGCCGAAGATCTCCAGGCGAGCCAGTCCCCAACGCCGGCAGAAGGCCGCGATCTCCTCCGCCGACAACTGGACTTGGGTGGCAGGCATGGTCGTCATCGCTCGTCCAACAATGGCTAAAGCGTGCCTTCGCCGCGTGGCGGATTCAACTGTCAAAGCGCATCCGGTGGGAGACTGAGGATTGCCCTGCACACCGGCGCGCCGGCTTCCAGCCGGTTTTCGACGCCGCTGGATCGCGCAACGTCTGGAGTACTGCACAACCCAATATCGGTTTGCGCCGACTGACGTCGGCGACTACGGCGGAATAGCCGAAACTCAGAAAAGCCGAAAGCGGAGCCCTTTTTGAGTTTCTGAGTTTAGGCTTTATTCCGGTTCTGCGCTGGCTGGTCTGCGATCGGGCGGCTGGCGCGGCGAGAAATCAAATCTGCGCCGTCTGACGACGGCGGCTACGACGGAAACGAAAAAGGCGCACCTCGCGGTGCGCCTGGGTCGCAAAAGTGGGACTCGCGTTCAGTTCGCGCGGGCGGAACTGATGCTGGCCATGTAGTTCACGTCGATCTTGTTCACCGGCGTGTTGGACGGCAGCGTCTTGTTGCGGGCCGGCGTGCCCACCGAATCTTTCCACTTGTGGATTTCGGAATGGCCGTCGCCAAAAGCAATGCCACAGGCCAGGCCGTGCGCCGTGCTGGGAAAGTCCACCCAACGAGGAATGCTGCAGGAAGTGCCGAAACCGCCGTCGTTCAAGCTGTACGGTTCCTCGTCAATGATGGTGAAGGTCTGCGTCGGTCCCGGCAGGGTCATGTCCGACGTCTTGCCGAAGGTCTTCCACGGCGAATTACGGCGGTGGCCGTGGTTACCGTCCAGCCAAGGGCCGTTGACGGACAGCCGCGGGGCGCCGCTGTGGCCGCTGCCGCCGTCGAAGCCGGGGCAGATGGTACCCACGGCCTGGCTCATCGAGACCGAGCGGGCGTTCGGCACTTTCTTGCCCTTCAAAGCCGGGTCGGTGCCCTGATAAAGCCCGATGCGCTTATCCGCCGGGCAATGGAAGATGTCCACGCTGTTGCCGCAATAATCGGCCAACAGGGCGGTCTTCGGGTCGCGCAAGACGTCCTTGTTAAACTCCTGAGCGCCGCCCGGACCCGCCTGGCCGGGGCACCAGTTGTGGCCCGCAATGGTGGTGCCGTCGTCGGGGTTGGGCGGGAAGAAATCCTGGAAGTCGCCCGTGTACATGAAAATGGCCTTCATGAGCTGGTTGCCGTTGTTCATGCACAGAATGCCGGTGGCCTTGGACTTGGCGCGGGCCAGCGCCGGCAGGAGCATGCCCGCCAAGATGGCGATGATGGCGATGACAACCAGCAATTCGATGAGGGTGAACCCCGATCGAGCCTGGCGTGTACGCAGTGGCGTGAGTTTCATAAGCTAAGTCGTTGACTGGTCAGTGCCGTTCAATGCAGCCGGATTTATTAACCGCGAACCGGTTGCTGGTCAAATCGTATTCTCCACCGCGCAAGTGGCAACTGTGCGTCTTCGGGCACAGCAAAGCCCGGCACCCCAACCGCCGAGACGCCAACGCGCCGAGTTTGAATTTGGAACTCAGGAAAGCCGGAAGCCGATGCCCGAAGGTTGATACTCCCGCCGGCTTGTTCCGTCGCAATCGGCAATCCAAACGGCTCCGCGAGAGCGTCGCCCTACCGGGACCGGTCTTGACGGCGCGCCGCACCGTCTCAGCTTGCCGGCGCGGCCGGCAGACTCGGCGTGGGACTGGCGGGCGCCGACTTGGTCTCCCGTTTGCCGTACGCCATGTAGTACAGCAACGGCACGGCCACCGGCGCCACCAGCATTGAGATGAGGCCGCCCGCCATCAGCGAGATCGCCAGGCCCTGGAAAATCGGATCGAACAGGATGATCCCGGCGCCCACCACGACCGCCATCGCCGTGAGCATGATCGGGCGGAACCGGATCATGCCCGCCTCGACCACCGCGTCGGCCATCGATTTGCCTTCGGCCAGCCGGATTTCGATGAAATCGACCAGGATGATCGAGTTGCGCACCACGATGCCCGCGCCCGCCATGAAGCCGATCATGGACGTGGCGGTGAAGAACGCGCTCAACGCGCCGTGCGCCGGCAAGATGCCCACCAGCGAAAACGGAATCACCAGCATCACGATGAACGGCGTGAGGAACGACCGGAACCAGCCGACCATGAGCACGTAGATCAGCACCAGCACCGCGGCAAAGGCCAGGCCGAGGTCGCGAAAGACC
>JAKCAB010000440.1 GCA_021839785.1 bacterium
CCAGCGGCCCATGCGCTGTTCTACGAAACGATTCACGGGATCAATCTTCATCCGTTGCGTACACCAGCGGAAGGTGCGGTTGGGCGGTGGGTAGCCGCGGCCGATGATGTTGACCCAGAAACTTTCCTCAGCGGGCGGGCGCAGCAGGTGGACTTCGATCTTGAGGCCCTGGTTGTCGGAGAACTTCCGCATCCGGGCAAGGGTCGTCTCGATCATCTCAACGATGGCCGGGATTTCGACGCGCGTGTCGGTGCATACCACGGCGATTTCTTTCCGGCGCTCCTCCGGCGGGGTGGACAGGACCGTGTCGAAAACGAGCGAAGCCAGCATGGTGCTATCCTTGCCGCCGCTGAAGCCCACGAGCCACGGGCGCGCGTCGCTCAGGTAAAGCTGGCGGAGTGATTCCCTGATCTGCAGATACGGGCTGGGTGAACAAAAAAGTTCCATCGGCATCGCTGGCCCATCTTGGGTTGCAGCGCGCGCCCGTGCAAGCACGCCGTGCTTCCGCCAGTCGCCTCGATTGGGAAATCGCTCTTGTATCCTTGCAGGATACTTTCTGGCACCAGTCAGCGTCTGGGCTGGCCTGGTTCAGGGCCTGGTGACGAGAGCCGGTTCAACCGCCGGGTGAATCCCTGACTCGATGGCAGACCTTCCTCATCCGCGTCGATCGGTGCCAATCCGCGGTTCAATTGCTGAACTTGGCTTTGATCGGCCGTTCATGCGTAACTCTTTGCCAAACCCACAATTGCATCGGCTTACCGCGGCTTTGCAGGCCACGACCGGGTCTTTGCAGCGTCCTACCGGGCGATTGCAGCATTCGACGGGGCATTTGCAGGCCGTTACCGCCCCGTAGCCGGGGCCGACCAGGCGAGTTCACGGCACTACCGGGCCGCTGCGGTGCGCGAACGCGCCGCGGCTTAGTCCAACCGGGGGATTGCATTACCCGACCACGTCACGGCAGGGGCCAACCGGGCGGTCACGGACATCGCCGGGGCCGTTACCGTCTTGACCGCGCGTTGGCCGCGTTCGACCGGGCGCCGGCCAGGTACGTCGTCTGCACCCGGCATCCCGGTGCCGCGCCGGATCACTTCAACGCCGCGTCGAGCCGCGCCAGCACTTTCTCCCGGCCCAGCACTTCCAGCAGGTGATAAAGACTCGGCCCGGCGGTCTTGCCCGTGCAGGCCAGGCGGGTCGGATGCACCAACACGCCCGGCTTTACGCCCAGTTCGCCCGCAGTGTTCTTCAGACCGGCTTCGAGGAAGGCGTAGTTGAACGGCTCCACTTTGGCGAAGGCGTCGCGCAGGCGTTGCAGCCGCGGGCGGTTCTCGGCAGTGAAGCTCTGCACGACGGCCGCGGGGTCGAAGTCGAGCGCGTCGGCGAAGTAGAACCCGGCGTAACCGGGCAGTTCGGCGAAGGTCTTGAGCTTGCCTTTGCAGGTGTCCAGCGCGGCTTTGACATAGGCCAGCGGAAAGGCGTTCGTCTGCAGGCCCGCCTTGGCCAGCGCGTGCACGCACAACTCGTAAAAGCGGTCCGCGGGCAGCGTGCGCATGTACTCGCCGTTCATCCATTGCAGCTTGGCCATGTCGAACCGCGCGTTGTGGCGGAGCACCTGCGGCAGATCGAAGCGCTCGACGAGTTCCGGCACGGAGAGGACCTCGCGGTTCTCCTTGGGTGACCAGCCGAGCAGGACGAGATAGTTCACGACCGCTTCGGCCACGTAGCCTTCCTCCACGTACGTGGAGAGCGAGGCGCCCTGGTCGCGCTTGCTCATCTTGGTGCCGTCCGGATTCAAAATGAGCGGGATGTGCGCGTAATGCGGCGGGTGCACGCCAAAGGCCTGGAACAGCGCGACGTGTTTGGCGGTGTTGCTCAGGTGGTCCTCGCCGCGGATGACGTGCGTGATGCCCATTTCCAGGTCGTCCACGACGTTGACGAGGTGAAACACCGGCTGCCCGTCCGAGCGCACAATCACGAAATCCGGATCTTCCGCCTCGCGATCGGTCAACTCGCGCCGCACCTGGCCAACGATCAGGTCGTCGATGACCACCGGCTCACGGGACATCTTGAACTTGATGGCGCCTTCGCGCTCGTAAGCCAGGCCCCGCGACAACAAGGCCTCGACGCGACGCTGGTAGTTCGCCCGGCGCTGCGATTGAAAGTACGGCCCGCGGTCGCCCTTTGCCGGCCCGGTGGCGTCGCTCGTGAGCGGGCCTTCGTCCCAGTTCAAGCCCAGCCAGCGGAGGCCGTTCAGGATCACGTCCACCGCCTCCTGCGTGTTCCGGGCGGCGTCCGTGTCCTCGACCCGGAGGATGAACTTGCCGCCGGTGTGGCGCGCGTAGAGCCAGTTGAACAACGCGGTGCGGGCGCCTCCGACGTGGAGGAAACCGGTGGGGCTGGGGGCGAATCGGACGCGAACGCTCATAACGCAAACTCTCGAAAATTACCGGCCAAGGCTAGCGTCTTCACCGCGCCCGCGCCATTGGAATTCCGCCCGCGGCGTCGTGCCGGGCAGGGCCGGACGTGGCCGGGTTAGGCTGGCTATGCGCTGGGAAAGCGGCAGATGTGTGCGATGCGAGCCTGGCGTGGCCAAAGAAAACGGCGGGCTTGGGGACCACACACGGTTCAGCATCGCCAAAACCCGCCCGCATGAACCCTTCCCAAGAAGGGTCAGGCAGTTCCGGCCGAACGCGCTTGCGCGACGAACAGGGCCGAGAACCGCCTCACGGTGGTTGTCGATCGGGCGGCTGTCAAGATGGCGGCACCGGGCCTGAGGCCTGCGCGTTAGCGTCAGTCGTGTGGCGCTGGGTGGCGCTGGCCGGTTTGCGGGTGCGAAACTGTGGAAGCACTCGGCGACACGACGCGGACCGAGTTGGTCGCAGGCGGCAAGGGGCCGTTTGTGAGCCTGCCCGGCGATCGTGCGTTGACGGCAAGGCGCGGTCACCTTTACCTCCTTGGCCATGCATATTCGCGGCGGACGTGATTTGGGTGGTGGCGATTGGGTTCGCAGACTGCTTCCGGGTGTAGCGCTGGCTTGGGGCATTTGCCGGGGCGCTGATCCGTTT
>JAKCAB010000462.1 GCA_021839785.1 bacterium
GCCGCGGCTTCCGCGTAGGTTTCGCCGACGACGAGCTCCCACGCGCGGACTTGCACGAAGGCCGCCGCGCCGGGCACCACGTTCGTGAGCACCAGCCAGGGATCGTCGGTTTGCCAATACCCGGCCTGGCTGCCGTTCCCAAACGGCAGCGCCGGGCTCGCCGGTGCGAGTTGGTCCGCCGCCGGCCCCGCCCAAAGCTGGGCGACGAAGCCCGGACCGGCCAGCCGCGTTGTGCAGTTCACGTCAAAGACCGGCGCATCCATCCCGGCGGCCTGATTGCTGAACCACACGGTGGCGCCGGGCGGCGGCGTTCGGAAGCTGAGCCGGGCTTCGCGGCTCAAGGTTTCGCCAAATGCACTGCTTACCAAGACTTGGTAAGTGCCCAGGTCGGTGGCGCCCACGCTGGAGATGCCGTAAGCACTCAGAGTCGCGCCGGGAATGTCCACGCCGTTGAACCGCCATTGGTAGGCGACCGGCTGGGCGCTGTGCACCAAGACTTCGAACCGGAATGATTGGCCCGGAAGTACGACACCGTCCGCGGGTTCTTGGGTGATCGTGGGCGGTCGGGGAACCAGGCAGAAGCTCTCCAAGCCTACGAGGTCAGGCGGCACCACGGGCGGCATACCGTCGCCGCGGTCGCCACCGAGCACCACTTGGATGGTCTTGGAAATGCCAAACCTCGTTGGCGGCGGTGGAACTTCAGTCCAGCCTCCAGAGCGATCCCAAGCCCGCAACTGGACATAAGCCACCTGGCCCGCCTCGACCGTGTTAACCACCACCGCCCCACCGATCACATAGCCGGTCCCCTGGTAGTTCACGTCCTTGAAGGCAATGGCCGCGCCCACGGGCGCCAGGCTGTCGGGCGAGGGCCCGGCGTAGATTTGGCCCAGGAAAGCGCTGCCCAGCGGAGTCTGGCAATCCACGTCATACACCGGCGCGTCCACGCCGAAGCCAGAACGATAGTTGCTGAAGTTCAGAGTGCCGGGACCGGCCTGCACCGCCAGAACAAAAGACAGGACGGCAACCGCTTGGAGGAATCGGAACGAGGGCCGCATAACGGTATTTGGGTTTAGGACTGCTTGTGAAATACTCGCACATCTCGTGCCAAGAATCGATTCGTCAGGCTTCGCCGCCAACCCGGCGCAAGCCACTGGCCATCAGCCTGCCGGCCCGCTAGGCTGCGCCGCCATGAACCGCCCGATCGATCTCCGCAGCGACACCGTCACCAAGCCCACCTCCGCCATGCGCCGCGCGATGGCGGAGGCCGAGGTGGGCGACGACGTCTTTGGCGACGACCCCACCGTGCAACGCCTTGAAACCCGCGTCGCCGAGGTGCTCGGCAAAGAAGCGGCGCTCTTCGTCCCGTCCGGCGCGATGGCGAACCAGCTCGCCGTCCGCGTCCACACCCAGCCCGGCGACGAAATCCTCCTCGACGCGAACGCGCACATCTATTTCTACGAGGCGGGCGGCCCAGCGGCGCTGAGCGGGGTCATGTGCCGTTGCCTGGCCGGCACGCGCGGCGTGTTCACCGGCGCGGACGTGGCAGCGGCGTTGCGCCCGGCGGACGTTCACTTTCCGCCCACGCGCCTGGTCTGCGTGGAAAACACCCACAACCGCGGCGGCGGCAAGGTCTGGCCGCTCGACCGTCTTTCGGAAGTCGCGACGACCGCGCGTCAACACGGTTTGAAACTCCACCTCGACGGCGCCCGCCTCTGGAACGCCAGCGTGGCCAGCGGCGTGCCGGAGCGCGATTACGCGGCGCTGTTTGACACCGTCAGCGTGTGCTTCTCAAAAGGTCTCGGCGCGCCGGTCGGTTCCGCGCTGACCGGTCCGCAGAAGTTGATCGAGCGCGCGCGCCGCTTCCGAAAACAATTCGGCGGCGGGATGCGGCAGGTCGGGATCGTCGCGGCCGGCGCGTTGCACGCTTTGGAGCATCACCGCGAGCGCTTGGCCGAAGACCACGCCAACGCTCGCCGCCTGGCGACCGCGCTGGCGGAAATGCCCGGCGTCGATATTGACCCGGCCACGGTGGAAACCAACCTCGTCTATTTCCGCGTCACGCGCGTCCCGGCCGCCGATTTGGTCGCGCGACTCAAAGCTGCCGACGTGCTCGTCCTCGCCAGCGGACCCGACACCATTCGCGCCGTGACCAACCTCGAAGTTTCCGCGGCCGACATTGAAACCGCCATCGCGGCGCTGCGGACGGCGCTGCGTTAGGCCGGCCCGAGCCCCGCATCGCGCCTGGCAGCGTTCTGATTTCAAATGGGTGGCTGCGCCGCGGCGGCGGCGCAGGGCGGTGCGGCAGCACCGCCGCCACCAAATCAGGATCTACCTCGCGCTTGCCGGGCTGGTTCCGTCGCGCGAGTGTTCCGGCCGATGCCAACCGCATTCGATCTCATCGTCATCGGCGCTGGACCGGGCGGCTATGTGGCCGCCATCAAGGCCGCGCAACTCGGCCTCACCGTCGCCTGCATCGAGCGCGAAGCCGCGCTCGGCGGCACCTGCCTGCGCATTGGCTGCATCCCCAGCAAGGTTCTGCTCGAATCCAGCGAGAAATTCGCGGAGGCAAAAGGCGACTTCGCCCGCCACGGCATCAAGCTCGGCGCGGTCGAGCTCGATTTGCCCGCGATGCTCCGGCGCAAAGACACCGTCGTCACCACGCTCACCAAGGGCGTCGAGGGCCTGTTCAAGAAAAACAAAGTCACTCGCTTCGCCGGCCACGGGCGGCTGGCCGGACCTGGCCAGGTCATCGTTGAAAGCAAAGACGGCATGATCGAGCTTTCTGCGAAACACATCCTCATCGCCACCGGCAGCAAGCCCGCGCCGCTGAAAGGCGTCGAGTTGGACGGCGACCGCATCGGCACCAGCACGGAGGCGTTGTGCTATCCGGAAGTGCCCAAGCAACTGGTCGTGATCGGCGCCGGTTACATCGGCCTCGAACTCAGCTCGGTCTGGAGCCGGCTGGGCGCGAAGGTCACCGTGCTCGAATTCCTGCCGCGCATTCTGCCGGGCATGGACAGCGAACTCGCGGCTGAGGCGCAAAAAATTTTCACCAAGCAAGGCCTCGAGTTCCGCCTCGGCGCCCGCGTCACTGCGGCGAAGACCACCAAGAAAGGCTGCCGCGTTGAAATTGAAGGCGCGGAACCGGTCGAGTGCGACCGCGTCCTGCTCGCCGTTGGCCGTGTGCCAAACACCGACAACCTCGGCCTCGACACCAGCGGCCTCGCGCTCGACGAGAAAGGCCGCATCCCCGTGGACGATCACTTCGCAACGCAGGCGTCGGGCGTCTTCGCCCTCGGCGACGTGATCCGCGGGCCGATGCTGGCGCACAAGGCCGAGGAGGAAGGCATCGCCTGCGTCGAGCGTCTCGTCACCGGCTACGGTCACGTGGACTACAACACGATTCCCGGCGTGGTTTACACGCACCCGGAGATCGCGTCGGTGGGCCGCAGCGAAGATCAACTCAAAGATGAGAAGGCCGAGTACCGCAAGGGCGTGTTTCCGTTCATGGGCAGTGGCCGGGCGCGGTCACTCGGCCAGACCGAAGGCCGCGTGAAAGTGCTGGCCGACGCGAAGACCGACCGTGTCTTGGGAGTCCACATCATCGGCCCGCGCGCCGGCGATTTGATCGCCGAAGCCGCCGCGGCAATGGCGTTTGGCGCGAGCAGCGAAGACATCGCCCGCGTCTGCCACGCTCACCCGACCCTGGCCGAGTCGCTCAAAGAAGCGGCATTGGCCGTGACGGGGCAGGCGATTCATGTTTGACCGTTTCCTCCAACACTTGACCGACAGCCGCGATGGGCCTGTTCGCGATGATCGTCTTCTGGTTCGCGGCCATCCGCCTGTGGGTGGTCGATGAACCCAAGCTGCCGCTGATCTTCATCGGCATCTGGCTGCTGTGTTTCTTCGGCTTCCCTTACCTGGCGCGCAGCCCGTACTGGTTCATCGCCGCCGAGGCGCTGATGGCCGCGATTCTCTTGATCGTTGCCAAGTACAAGGAAGGAAGCTGAATGCCATCGCCGTCTTGATCCAAAGCCAGTCGGTCGCCGGCGTCTTCGCCGATCGCCCGCCGTCGATCCGGCGTCCGCAGCGGACTCCAACGCGATCCTGCGCACTTTCAGGTGAGGGCACGGTCTGGGTCCAACGCCGCCGGTGAACTGCGTGCCCGGGGTCGCCCCCGGCCATTGCCCGCGGGACTTTGAGGCGGCATTGTGAAAAACTTGGTTTGGGTTCATGAGTGCTGAATTGGATACGTCACCGCGCGAGCGGCTGCTCTTCCTGGGCGCCCGGGCCATGACTACGCCGGCTGAGCGGGCCGCCTATCTGGCCGAGGCCTGCAGCGATGACCCGGCTTTGCGTCGCCGGGTGGAGGCCCTGCTGGGGGAGGAGACTGCGATGGGTAGCTTCCTGGAGACCCCTGCCGTCGGCGGCAGACCGTCCGCCCCGCCCGGTGCCGGCCTGGCCGGAGACGAGACCGCGCCGGCTGGAACTCCGGCCGAAAGGGCGGGGGACCGCATCGGACGTTATCGGCTGCTCCAAAAGATCGGTGAGGGCGGCGCGGGGGTGGTGTACCTGGCGGAACAGGAGGAGCCGGTGCGGCGGCGGAGGCGATGCGACGCATTCTGGTCGAGCACGCCCGACGCAAGAAGAGCCAGAAACGCGGGAGCGGCGCCGAACCGGTCGAACTGGATGAATCGGTGCTGGTGCCCGCCGCCCCGCCCGATGAATTGCTGGCGGTTCACGAGGCGCTCGACAAACTCGCCAAAGTCGATCCGGCCGCCGCCGAGTTGGTCAAGCTGCGCTATTTTGTCGGCATGACGATGGAGGAGGCGGCCACGGCCATGGGCCTGGCCAAACGGACAACGGAGAGTCTCTGGACCTACGCCCGGGTCTGGCTGCGGCGCGAAATGCGCAGCCTGGCCTAGTCGCTGGAAATCCAAGCCAGCGACACCCACCGATCCTTTGCGGGTTCCCGGCCGCGTTTTCGCAAGTAGGGGGTGGAACGAGCCGAGCGTAATGACCCCACGCCGGGGCTCAAACCCGCCCCGAAGCTCGGGGCACATACGCATGAAAACTCAGATGGTACTGCGCGCGCTCATACTTACGGCCACCGCGGGAGCCGCCGCGTTCGGACTTCGCGGACTTGCGCCCGCCCGGACTTTGACCTCCCCCTTGGATGAGGTGCCCCCGCTCGAGTACTTCGCCTCCGCCAAGTCCTTTTCGGAGGTGGAGCCGGCCAGAGCCCGGCTCCAGGCTTTGTCGCGTCGCTACCTGTATGCGGTTCAGGTCCGGCAGGCGGTGGCGTTGCGCGGTCATCGTGCGAGCGAAGTCGGCGGCGTGTCCGCTGGGGCAGCGTGTGTCAGCCAGACGGTGCAGGAGTTGGAGGAGGCGACCCGGGGATTTCGAGGCACCGGCGAGGAACCGGTCCTCACCCACGGTCTCTTGATCTGCCTGGCCAGCGAGCATCGCTATGAACGTTGGATCGATGTCTATCTGGACCTGTTGTATCGGCACCCCACGGAGGAGGTGGTTGGCGTCCTGGCGAACGCCGCGGTCACGGCCGGGCGGGCCACGGGACGCCTCGAGGAGGTGCTCGATGGTTTTCGCCATGTCAGCAGCATTCCCTTCGACTTCGAGGCCAAACACCGGGTGCAGGCCGCGCTCGCTGGCCTGTGGTGCGGGTGCGGGCGGAGCGCAGCCGGGAAACGCCGCGTTTCCCAAACCGCAACGGCTGACGCGCTTACAGCGGATTATGATCGTCGGCACGGCCCCTGGTCGGCGCCGTGACGCTTTTCCACTCCCGGTTCAGTCTGGTGCTGAGTCTCGGGGAGAGCATGCGTCCCACACTGGGCAGCCGGGAGCTCCTGCTGGTGGATCGCGCGGCCTACCGGCACACCGATCCGCGCCGCGGGGAGATCGTCGTGGCCAGGCATTTGGGGGGGTGGATTATCAAGCGGGTTGTGGGCTTGCCGGGAGAGACCGTGGAGGTCCATCAAGGCCGGCTGTTGATCAGTGAACTGCCCTGCCAGGAAGGCTACCGGCTGTTGCCTGGCTCGCTCAGCATCGGCCCCGGCAAGCTGCAACCCGATCGCTATGCGTTGCTGGGCGACAACCGCAACATGTTGGCCGAGGAGACCATCCATGCGGTGGTGGCGCAGGATCAAATCCTGGGCCGGGTGGTCGGTTCCCTGCGTCTCGGGCCTCGCGAGTCGATGACTGCCGCTGGCGGAGAAGACGGTGCGCAAAGTCCGGAGAGTATTCGCGGCCGAGAGCCGGCCTCAAACCTCCCGGGCACCTGAACTCCAGCCGGCGCGCCGGAATGAATTCAAGCAGGGAGGCGCGTGCGGACTTCCAGTTCGGATTGCGCATGGTGAGATGATGCACCTGCCGCGGATGGCAGCCAACGACCGTGCCGGCACGCCGCCAGCCCCGATCGCGCTCGTGGACTCCGACCGGACCATGCTAGCCGGATCGGCTGGCACCCTGCGGATCCGGCCGCACGACCAGGTGACGCTGAAGCTGGCGATGCTCTACGAGGGCCAATGCGCTGGCCTGGGAGCGACGCGCGCCGCGGCCAAGTTCGGCTACACCCGCCAGGGCTATTACAGGCTCCTGCACCGGTTTCACGACCTGGGCACACGCGCCTTCTTCCAGCGGTCCGGTCCCAAGACCAACTACCGCCGCCGGGAGGAAATCATTCGGGTGGTCGTCCGCCACCGGTTCCAGAATCTGGAAGCCTCCGGCCCCGAACTGGTCCGCCGCCTCCGCGACAGCGGGTTCCGCATCAGCGCCCGCAGTGGGGAGCGAATCCTCACCGAGTACGGCCTCCGCCAGCGAGCCCACTCGAAGACAAGGGCAAAGGCCCACCGACGACCGTCTGTCCGATTAAGCCTGCTGCCTCGGGTCGCGGACATCGGCACGGAGAGATCCGTGGGATTGGGCCAACTGGAATCGGCTGCCAATTCACCTTCATTCGCGCGATGACCTGTCACCAGAATTCGGAGCGACGCAGGTCTCCGCTGTTTGAATGCCGGCCGGACAATTGGCCACAAAAACATTGACTCGGCGCCATCGGCTGGCACTACTTTCATTTCAGTTAATCGTAGCGAAAACAGCAGATACCACGCAGTTCAATCAACCGAACAACTATGAACCGTTACCTGATACGACCAGCCGGGGTGATTGCCGCCCTTCTGGTCGCCCTGCCCTGTGCCTTGCACGCGCAGAAGACCGTGGTTCAACCTGGTGACCCCATCATCGCCTCCTCGGCCAACAGCCCGGGATCGGAAGCGGTGGCCAATGCCATTGACGGCCAACCCACCAAATACCTCAACCGCGATTCGGCCAACGACGCCAAGCCCTCCGGCTTTGTGGTTACGCCATCCGTCGGTCTCACGCGCGTCACCGGCATGTCTCTGATGTCCGCCAACGACGCGGCGGACCGCGATCCGAGGGTCGTCACGCTGGAAGGCTCGAACGACGACACCGTCACGGATTTCAACTCCGGCAACTGGACGTTGATCGTGCAGCTCGACATCCCGTCGTGGCCGAGCGTATTCGGACCGACGGACGCGGAGAACCGCTACAAAACCCAGACCTTGACCTTCGATAACTTCAAGGCCTACAAACACTACCGCTGGACGGTCTTGAACACCCAGGGGCCCAGCACCTGCTGCATGCAGATCGCCGAAGTTGGGTTGCTCGGCAGTACTTTGCCAGCCGACATCACCCAGCCCGGCGATCCCATCATCCCGTCGTCGGCCAACAGCCCGGGCTCCGAAGCCGTGCCCAACGCCATCGACAACCAGCCCACGAAGTACCTGAATCGCGATTCAGCCAACGACGCCAAGCCCTCCGGCTTCGTCGTCAGCCCTTCGGTGGGCCGGACCGTCGTCACCGGCATGACCCTGGAGTCGGCCAATGACGCCGCCGACCGGGATCCCAAGAAGGTCACACTCGAAGGGTCGAACGATGATGCCATCGCTGACTTCAACTCCGGAATTTGGACCACGATCGTCACGCTCGATATCCCGTCCTGGCCGAGCGTGTTCGGCGCCACCGATGCCGAGAACCGTTACAAGACCCAGATCTTCCTGTTCGACAACTACCGACCCTTCAAACACTACCGCTGGACGGTCTTGAACACCCAGGGGCCCAGCACCTGTTGCATGCAGATCGCCGAGGTCGAACTGCTCGGCACGGGCGCGCCGCAAGATGTGACCCAACCGGGCGATCCCGTCATCGCGTCCTCGGCCAACAGCCCGGGCTCCGAAGCCGTGCCCAACGCCATCGACAACCAGCCCACGAAGTACCTGAACCGCGATTCGGCCAATGACGCCAAGCCGTCGGGCTTCGTCGTCACCCCCTCGGTGGGAGCGACCACCATCATCGGTCTCACCATGGAGTCGGCCAACGACGCCGCCGATCGGGACCCCAAGAAGGTCACGGTCGAAGGCTCGAATGATGAGCAGATTGCCGACTTTAACTCCGGCAACTGGGAAACGATCGTCACGCTCGACGTGCCTTCCTGGCCGAGCGTGTTCGGACCCACCGACGCGGAGAATCGTTATAAAACCCAGGAGTTCTACTTCCCCAACAAGAAGTCCTACCTCCACTACCGCTGGACGGTCCTGAACACCCAGGGACCCAGTACTTGCTGTATGCAGATCGCCGAAGTCGAGTTCCTGGCGATCAGCCAGGGTGCCGATTGCTCGAAGGCCAGGTTCTTGGTCCAACCCGTGGAGACGCCCGTGCTGTCGGGGGCTCAGGCGACCTTCGTCACTTCCGTGAACGGCCCCTGGCCGTTGCAGTGGTACAAGAACGGCGCACCCGTTCCCGGCGCAACCAAGACCACCTACACTACCGATCCGGTGACCGCCGCGAATGCGTCGGACTTGTACTCGGTCGAGATCGTCGGCTGCGAGATGAGCCCCCAGGTCAAGGCGGTCATCTTCACGCCGTCGTCCACCAAGAGCCTTGGTATCTCCTTCCAAGGCGGTGGCGCCAACGGAGCGCCCACGTTGATGAAAACCAACGACATTGCGGGACTGCAACTGCAGGCATACTGGAACAACGCGGCCAACGCCGGCACTGGAACCATACCCTACGATGTAACCGACCCGAATACTGGCGAAGTGACCACCTACAACCTGATGGACAGCGACAACGGTATCTCGACCATCACCTTCGAGTTCGCGACCTCCGGCGCGTGGGGTTCCGGTACTGGCGATGCCTCGGCCACTCAGCGCATGTTGAACGGCCTTAACCACGCTCAACCGGGCACCCCCGGCACCTTGACGTTCGCCAACGTGCCGGCCGGCAAGCACTCCGTGATCGCCTACATGGTCGGCATCCCGCTCCAGTTCCAGGATGCAGACTACACCGTCACCGGCCAGAGCTCGGAGACCGCCTATGTCCGCGTCATCAACGCCGACGAGTACAACCTCGCCCCGGGCTTTTACCGTGGCGTAAGCAAGGACCCGAATAACCGGGATCTGGCCACCTACGTCCGGTTCGACAACGTCAGCCCGGCCGCCGACGGCACCGTCATTCTTACTTGGAACACCCTCACCACGGGCTTCGACCGCGGTGCCCCGGTGAACGCGTTGCAGTTGATCCTCAACTCGACCCCTGCGGGCGCACCGCCTTCCATCACCCTGAACCCGCAACCCACCGTCGCCCCGGCAGGCGGCACCGCCCGCCTGACCGTGACCGCCACGGGTGAGAACCTCACCTATCAATGGCGGAAAAATGGCAAGAACCTGCCCAACGGCGGGAACATCAGCGGGGCCACGTCCGCCACTCTGAACATTGGCTCCTTTAGCGATGCAGACGTCGGAGTGTATAACGTCGCCGTGTTCAACCCGGGTGGCAGCGTCATCAGTCGCAGTGCAGCCGTCCACGTTTCGAAGTACGACATTCAGGACGGCCTGGTGGGGTACTGGAAACTGGACGAGACCAGCGGGACCACGGCGGCCAACTCGGCTACCGGCGGTAAACCCGGCGCGGTCAATGGCACCGTGTCCTGGACGGCAGGCCGGATTGCCAACGCCTTCAACTTCGATGGCTTCAGTTACATCTACGTCCCGAGCTACCCGATCGCGAAGCAGGCCATCAGCGCCTCGGCTTGGGTTAATGCGCCGGCGAACTCCTTCTTTAGCGACGTCGAGTTCATCCGGAACGCGCAAGGCGGGCTGGGTCTGAGTGTGGGCCAGAACGGTTTCCCCGCCGGACAATTCGAACTCGGGTTAGCCTATGACGCGAACACGGGGAATTTGAATCTCTCCGGCGCCATTACGGCTGGCCCCAACATCGTCCGGGCCACTGCTCCCACGACCTTCCCCTTCGGAGCGTGGCACCACGTGGCCTTCAGCGCCGATGGCGCTCAGTTGCGTCTCTATTTGGACGGCGCGGAAGTGGCCGTCCGCGATTACTTGTCGGACATCAACGTCCCGGAGATTCCGTACCTCTCCATCGGCGCCCGGCTGAACGATGACGGCACCGGCACCATTGGACTCGATGCGAGTGCGCCCAACACCATGATAGGTCCTGTGGATGACGTGGGGCTGTGGACCCGGGTACTGACCGCCGGGGAAGTCAAGGCCATCTACGACCTCGGCAAGACCGGCAAGCCGTTGACCGACGTGGTCATCGAGCCGCCCGTGACCGAACCCGGCACCTTGCAGGTCAGCTTCGGCGGCGGCAACGTCACCGTGAGCTGGGACAAAGGCACGCTGCAAATCGCGCCCTCCGTCAACGGCCCCTGGTCGGATACGCTCGCAGCGTCGCCCCTGACCGAGCCGGCATCGGATTCAGCGAAGTTCTACCGGACGGTGTCGCGGTAGGCTGAAGCGCCTGATTGCTCCGAAACCTCTGCAACACGGGAACCGGACCCGCAAAGGTCCGGTTCCCCTTTTTCAAGGGGCCATTCCATCGGCTTTCTGCTTCTTTCGGACGCCGCAGGGCTTAGTTTGCTGTCGCGTATGCCAGATCAGAATCGTGTCAATGCGCCCCACGCAGCGCCGCGTCCCGCTCAGCCCGTGCCGGCAGGCAGCAGCCTGTCGCATCGTCAATTCGAGAGCTGCAGCTCCGCCCAACGTGGGGATCCTCTCGTTGAAGGCTCGGAACCCATGTGCCGGGTGTTGGTTCAGCAGTGCGGGTTTGTCTCTGAAGCCCCTGGCGGCGACCGCGTCGGCGAGCGATCCGTTGGTGGCCATCTCAACCGAACCTGTCCTGCGCCACCCCATTTTTGTAGCCGGCGTGTGCGCCTCCTGCGCTTTGCTCTGCGATGCGGCATCCTGGCCGTCGCAGTGCTCTCCCTCGGCGCGGGCGAAGCGGCCCAATGGCAGCCGATGCCGGGTGGCCGCTGGATGGAGTTGAGGGTTCCCGAGGCTGGGAAGACCGGCTTCACTCTCCTCTCTTCCGCCGAAACTGGATTGGTGTTCACCAACACCTTGGACGAATGGAGCGGGGCCGCCAACCGCGTCCTCTACAACGGCTCCGGGCTGGCGGCCGGCGACTTCGACGGGGACGGCTGGCCGGACCTTTTCTGCTGCAATCTCCGCGGAACCAACGCCCTGTTCCGCAACCTGGGCCAATGGCATTTCGAGAACGTCACCGCCCAGGCAGGTTTGACCACGCCCCTGCCCCAAACCCGCGGTGCCGTGTTCGCCGACCTCAACGCCGACGGCCATCTGGATTTGCTGCTTTCCGTGACTGGACGCGGGGTCCTCTGCTTCCTGAACGACGGTCACGGCCGGTTCGCTGACGCCACGACGACCTCAGGCATTCCTGGCCTGCCAGGCAGTACGACCCTGGCGCTGGCGGATGTGGATGGAAACGGCACGCTCGACCTCTACATCGCCGACTATCGCTCAGATGACATCCGGGACCGCGGCCAGGTGCGTATCACCATGGTCAACGGTCATCCCATCATGGCCGGCACGGAGACGAACCGGTTCATCTTTCTAAATCGCCGGCTGGAAGAGTGCGGGCAGCCGGATCAATTGCTGCTGAATGACGGCAAAGGCCGGTTCCACCAAGTCTCATGGACCGACGGCACGTTCCTGGATGAATCCGGCCAACCGCTGACCGAGCCCCCTCGGGACTGGGGCTTGACCGCGACTTTTCGCGACGTCAACGACGACCTGGCCCCCGACCTCTACGTCTGCAACGATTACTGGACTCCGGACCGCTTCTGGATCAACGACGGCCGCGGACACTTCCGCGCCATCGAGCGTGTTGCGCTAAGGCACACCAGCGCCAGTTCCATGAGCGTGGATTTCGCTGACATCGACCGCGACGGCTGCCTCGACTTCTTCGTCGTGGACATGTTGAGCCGCCATCCGGATCTGCGGAAGCGGCAGATGCTGGCCCAGACACCGTTCGCCACCCCGGTGGGGGTGATCGGGGACCGGCCGCAACTCGTGCAGAACACCCTCTTTCTGAACCAGCGGGACGGCACGTACGCCGAAATCTCGCACTTCGCCGGTCTGCCCGCCTCCGACTGGTCCTGGGCCCCCTTCTTCCTGGATGTGGACCTCGACGGCTACGAGGACCTGCTGATCGGCGCCGGTCATTTCCGCGATGTACAGGACTACGATGCCGAGGCTCAAGTCCGGGCGCGCCAGCATGCCTGGGTAGGATTCGCCAGCGAGACGGACCGCCGGAAGGCTTTCACTCGCGAATTGATGGAGCACTATCACCTCTATCCGCTGTTGCGCATGCCGATCGGTGGCTTTCACAATCTCCGCAACTGCCAGTTTGCCGAAGTGACCGATGACTGGGGCCTGAATCACCTTGGGGTCCATCAAGCTCTGGTCACCGCCGACTTTGACCGCGACGGCGACCTTGACCTGGCGGTCAACAACCTGAATGACCCCGCCGCCCTGTTCCGCAACGACACCTCCGCCGGCCGCGTGGCCGTCCGGCTCAAAGGGCGCCCTCCCAACACCCAGGGGATCGGCGCCAAGGTGACCCTGCTGGGCGGCGCGGTCCCCGACCAATCGACGGAGGTGATCGCCGGCGGGCATTACCTATCCGGCGCCGACACGCAGCTCGCCTTCGCCACGGGCGCCGCGACCGGCGGGATGGCCCTGGAGGTCCGGTGGCGAAGTGGCAAGCACAGCCTGGTGCGCGACGTCGGGAGCAACCGCCTTTACGAGATCGACGAATCCGGCAGCGAACCAGCGCCCCCCAAAACCTCGCCGCAGCCGTCGCCGGTGTTCGAGGACGTGAGCGACCGGATTGCGCATCGACATCCCGAGACCGTCTTCAACGACTTCGACCGCCAGCCGCTGCTGCCCTTCAAGCTGAGCCAGCTCGGTCCCGGAGTGGCGTGGTTCGACCTGAACGGCGATGGCCACGAGGACCTGGTCGTCGGCGCCGGGCGGGGTGGTTTGCCGGGCGTCTTCCTGGGCGATGGCCAAGGGCAGTTCGCGGCCGCGGCAGGCGATTCACGGCTGGCCGTCCGCGACGACCTTGCCGGCCTGGTGGGATGGAGCGACGTGGCTGACGCGCGCACGGTGCTGGCGGGTGTGACCGGATACGAAGTGAAGGATGCGGCCACTGTCCTTGCGTTGAAAGTGGGTCAAGACCACGCCTGGACCAGCGCTCCGCTTCCGGGGCTGAAGCTACAAACCGCGGGTGCACTGGCGTTGGGCGACATGAACGGCGACGGCCGGATGGTGCTGTTCGTGGCGGGCGGCGTTGTTCCCGGACAATACCCGGTCGGGGCTCCCTCCCACCTCTACCGTTACGATGGCCGCCAGTGGGCGCCCGACACCCGGAACAGCGGGGTGCTGGACAATCTTGGAATCGTGAACGGGGCAGTCTGGAGCGACTTGGACGGCGATGGACTTCCGGAACTGGTGCTGGCTTGCGAATGGGGTCCGGTACGTGTGTTCAGGAATCAACGCGGCGCCTTGTTCGAAGTAACCGACGAACTCGGGCTCAAGCCCTACGTCGGCTGGTGGCATGGTGTCACTGCCGGCGACCTGAACAACGACGGCCGCCTGGACCTCATCGCCTCGAATTGGGGACTGAACAGTCCGTATCGCGCCTCCGCGCGGCAGCCGCTCACTTTTGTCTATGGCCAACTCTTCGAACCGGGCGGGACCGGGGTCATCGAAACCGAGTATGTCGGGGAGACCCTGGAGCCCCGCCGCCAATTCATGGCGTTGGCGAACGCGATGCCTTTTCTGGTCGAGCGCTTCACGAGTCACAAAGCGTTCAGTGAAGCCTCGCTCGAACAAGTGCTGGGCGACCGGTTGCCGCTCAGCCGGCGGGTCACCGCCACCACCCTGGCCTCGACCGTTTTCCTGAACACCGGGAACGGCTTTCGCGCGGTGGAACTTCCGCGCGAAGCGCAGTTCGCACC
Organism: bacterium; assembly: GCA_021839785.1. Next base: position 14,378 of record JAKCAB010000462.1, read on the forward strand.
CGCCTTCGGCGTGAACGTGGCGGACCTCGACGGGGATGGGAACGAGGACGTCTTTCTGAGCCAGAACTTCTTCGCCACCCAACCGGAGACGCCCCGCCTCGACGCCGGATCGGGCCTCTGGTTGCGGGGCGATGGCACCGGAACCTTCAGCGCCGTGCCGCGCGGGCGGTCTGGCATCAAGGTGCCGGGCGAACAACGCGGCGCCGCCTTGGGTGATTTCGATGAAGACGGTCGCCCGGATCTGGTGGTGACGCAGAACGGCGCTCCCACCAGGCTTTATCGCAACGTGGGCGCGGTGCCAGGGTTGCGCGTGAGGCTGGCAGGGAGCGGCGGAAACCCGGAGGCCGTCGGCGCGGTGCTGCGGCTCGTATTCACTGACGGCTCCGGACCCCTGCGCGAGATCCACGCCGGCGCCGGTTATTGGTCGCAGGACAGCTTCACACAAGTCTTGGCCACCCCGTCCCCTCCGAAGGCGCTTTGGGTCCGCTGGCCCGGAGGTCGAGTGACCACGACGCCGGTGCCGGCACAGGCGCGCGAGATTTCCGTGAACCACGAAGGTCAACTGACGAGCAGCCGCTGAGGGGCGCCGAAAAGCTCCTTGTTCAGCCCCGGCCTGCTCACGGCTGATGAACCGTGGGCCGCGGATATGAGTTTGCCCTGGAAGTGCCGGCGCGCTGACGTCCGTTCACGAGGTTAGGAAAAGCCTGCCAACAGTCCGTCCCGCAGGCGCTCCGGATCAACGCTCCTTGTAAGGCGTCGGTTCCTGGCTGACCGGCACGCGGATGATGCGATACCGCGGGTGGTTCGTTTCGATCTTCAGCTCGAGCTTTTCGGGCGGCGGAGTGGCAAAGCCCTCCGGGTACGTGAGCGTCACCTGGTAGGACCGGCCGGATTCGACGGGTTCGATTCGCAAAGCCACCGACTCGGCGTTGATTGCCGGGGAGGAGAGTTCCAGCGCGTTGGTCCAGAAGCTCTGGATCGAAAGGGTCTGCTGCAACTTCTCCCGGATGGGCCCCCCGGGCAGGATCAGTCGGGAGGGGGTGACCACAACGTCCGGCTGTGCGAACGCATAAACCGGAATCTCGAGCACCGGCATGCTGGTGGAAGACGTCAGGAGCTTCACCTGGCCATAGATGTTCCCTGCGGGCAGCGGCGGCAGGGCGCGGACGGTCAGCTCAAACTCGCGGCCCGGTGTGTTCGTGCGAAGGGTGGCTGCGAGTGCCCGCTGGCTGCTCTGCGGCGCGCCCAAGTGGAGCGGGGCTCCCTCATGGTTCACGATGCCGACCACTTTGAACGCGTTGGTGCCGGAGTTCGCGCCGAACTCGAATACCGCGGCCCTTGGCGTGACTTCGATGGGCCACCAGACTGTGACCTCCACTCGCAGTGTGATCGGAGGCAGAGTGGGGTCCGTGTAAGTGACGGTCACGGTCTCGCTGACGTGGCCGGCGTAGTTGGCCGTGGCAAAATGGACCGGGATGGTTCCGCTCGCGCCCGCCTCCACCCGCGTCGGCCAGTTGCCGATCGCCAGACAACCGCAGGA
>JAKCAB010000746.1 GCA_021839785.1 bacterium
CCTTCACCCACCATTGCTTCCGGGCCGTCAGTGGCTGGGTCAGTTGCCACTGGAGCGTTCCCGCCTGGCGCTCCTCGGCACAGGCCAACGCTCCGATGAGCAGACTGCCCAAGCCCACATAAATGAACGAGGCCGCCAGCGTGAGTTGCGACCCGAGCGACCCCGATCTGGAGTGGGCCAAGAACTGTTGGAGAGTGAAATCCGTCACGCACACCAGCAGGTACAAACCCGCGACCATGTAGGCCGGCGCGAGCAACCGCAGTTCTTTGCCAATCAACCGGGTTAAGGCTCCACCGCCACGGCGAACAGTTACGGCCGGGGCTTGAGTGCGGCGTAGCAGGCGCGGGAGGTGGATCGCCGCGCCGCGGGCGTCCATCGCTTGCAGCCGCCGAAAGGCGCGATAACCGAGGAACGGCGCCACGATCCATTGAAGCACGGTCAAGAGCACGAAGACATTCTGCGTGACCGGCAGGGCCGAGGCGTTCGACGCGTCCATGCCATACGTGAGCGCGACCGCCAGACTCGTCCCCTGCCAGGTAATCACGGGCAGGCAGGCCGTGAACACCGTGCCCGCGAGCACGCTGCGGCTCACCAGCGTCAGCCAGGGCGCCACCGTCAATCCATAGAAAACGCCCGCGACCGACATGAGGCCGGCGAAACTGAAGGTGGCCAGCGCGTTTCCATGCAGGATGGGGCCGGCCACGCGCAACAGCAACGGCACGCCCAGCGCGGCCGCCAGCACGGCCATTTTCCGCTGCCAGAGTTCGCGCCGCGCGACCGGCTGCACCAGCAGCAAAGACACGGTGCGGTGGGTGAATTCATGGCCGAACATCGCCGCGCCCATCGCCACCGTAGCCAGTTCGCCGACCAGGAGCCCGGCGAACGCCGTGCCGTCATCCAACGATCCGCCGCCGGCCAACAACAGTGCGCTGACGGCAACGCTGACCAGCCAGTAGGGGAAAACCTCCCGCACCTCCTTCGCCACGCCGATTGAGAGCAACGGCTCGCGCAGCCAGGTTGGCAACAGAAAGGAGAATCCCACCGTGCCTCGCGGTTTCATGCCGGCGTTCCTTCCTCCTTGAGGGTGGTGACAAAGATTTCTTCCAGCGTCAGCGCCTCGCTGGTCAGCGCCTCCGGCGACAGGGCGCGCAATTGCTCCATGACGCGCGCCTGATTGCCGTTGACGATGACCTCCAGTTCCCGGCCTCCACGCCGCACCACCCGCAGTTCGCCCAGTTCCGCCGCCGGCACCTCGCGCGGAAAGCGGGCATAAATGCGCTGGTAGCGTTCGCGGGCCGTGTCGGCCGCCAGCGTCATCACTTCGCGCCCGCGGTCGATGATCGTGAATTCGTCGATCAAGCCCTCGAACTCGCTGATCAGGTGCGTGGAGACGAACACCGTGCGCCGGCCGGGATCGCCTTCCTGGTAGGCACCGATCACGGTCTGGATGAATTCGCGCCGCACGATCGGGTCGAGCCCGGAGGTCGGCTCGTCCAAGATCAACAACTCCGGTTCGGGACAAATCGCCGCGATCAAGGCGAGTTGGGTGCGCTGGCCTTTGGAGAGGTAGCTGGTCTTCTGGCCGGGATCGAGTTGGAACCGGTCGAGCAACGCCTGCTCGGTCTGGTCGTTCCAATGCGCGCGGAACGACGCGAGGTAATCGAGCGTCTCGCGGACGCTCATCCACGGATAAAACGCGACTTGGTCCGGCACGTAAGCAAGCCGCGACTTCACGGCCACCTCGTGCCGGGCCGGGTCCAGGCCGAAGAGCCGCACCGTGCCGGTGGTGGGCCGGAGCAGGTTCAACAGGCACTTGATGGTGGTGGTCTTGCCCGCGCCGTTGCGGCCGAAGAAGCCGTAACAGCGGCCAGCGGCGACTTGCAGGCTCAAGCCGTCCACCGCGTCGGTGTGGCCGTAACGTCGGACCAAGTAGTCGGTTTGAACAACTGGCGTTTCAGTGGTCATACTCGGTTATTGGGATTGCGCAGCCGTGGCCCGCTTTTGCTCGAACACGTCCAGCCGCTGGTTGACCAGCTTCAGGAATTCCTCCCGGCCAACCTGCAAATGGTGGGCCTGGACGATGGCGACATCGATTTCCTCGGACAAAAGCTGTTGGCGGACCTCCCGTTTGAAGGGCGACCCGTTCTCTTTGAGGAAACATCCTTTGCCCGGCAACGACTCGATCACGCCCTGGCTTTCGAGCTCGGCGTAGGCCTTGGCGACGGTGTTGCGGTTGACTCGCAATTGCTCGGCGAGCGGGCGGATGGACGGGAGCGGTTCGCCGGGCTGGAGCGCGCCCGAGGCGGCAGCGGCCTTCACCTGATCCACCATCTGGAGATAGACCGGCTTGCCGGACTTGAAATTGAGTTGCAGCAGCATGTGCAGGGTCGTCTTAACTGTCATAGGACAGTATGACAGTCGAATAAAGCTGTCAAGCGCGCTTTTGGCGTGGCTGGGGGCCGACCCGGGCTGACACGACGCGCCCAATGGCGTTCGTCTCCGGGCCGGAATTCTCCGCTTTGATTTCGCGGGGGTTCACGCCAGACTGGCCAGAACGTTTTCGAAACGATCATGAATCCGACCCGCATCTTGCCGGACCTGCAGGCCTCGTTGCTGTGCGAAGACGTGCGCCAGGAGGTCACGGGCAACTTCATTTTGGTGGGCATCATCGGCTACGTTCGCGTGCCGCAACTGCCCATCAAGGCCTTCAAGCTTTGCATCTTCAACCGGTGGACGGCCGGCGTGGGCCAGTTCACCGAGACGGTGCGCCTGGTCGCGCCCGACGGCACCACGGTGCTGCGGCACAGCAACGTCCGCTTCGCCCTCCAGGACGCCACGCACCACGCCATCAACGTCACGCTGTTCACGCAACTCGAGTTCACCGCCGCCGGCGCCTACTACGTGGAGGTGCTCGTGGACGACGTGATGAAGCTGCGTTACCCGGTGCCGGTCATCCTTCAACCCCCGCCCGGCGGGCCGCCCGCGCCCCCGGCGCCTGCCGCTCCCGCGGCGGAATAGCGGGGCTCGTCCCAAATGAACGCAGCCCCACC
>JAKCAB010000405.1 GCA_021839785.1 bacterium
ATTTTGCCGATCATCACCTCGAACGGCCGCGCCGGGGTGGACAGCAGGTTTTCCATGGTGCCGCGTTCGCGTTCGCGGGTGATCGCCAAAGCCGTGATGATGATCATGGTCATCGTCAGCACCACGCCCATCAGGCCGGGGACGATGTTGTACTGGGTGTTGTTCTCGGGGTTGTAGTGGCGGTGCGTCCGCAGTTCGGCGGGACCGGCCCGGGCCTTCAGTGAGGCCAGCGGGCCTTTGAGGTCGCGGTCGAAGACGTGCTCGATCAGCGAATTCAACGCGGAGAGCGCGTAACCCGTGGCCATGGGATCGGTGGCGTCCGCTTCCAACAAAACGCTGGGCCGTTCGCCGCGCAGCAACCGGTGCTCGAAATCCACCGGCACGTGCACCACGAATTGGACCTCACCCCGCTGCAGGAGGTCGTGGATCTCCGTCTCCGACTCCGCCACGCGCACGATGTTGAAGTAGTCGCTGTGGCGCAGCGCCCAGACCAGCGAGCGCGAAAACGGGCTGTTGTCCGCGGCCAGTACCGCGGTCGGCAGATGCTTGGGATCGGCGTTGATGGCGTACCCGAAGATCATCAACTGCATCAGCGGGATGCCCACCATCATGCCGAACGTCAGCCGGTCGCGTCGCATCTGGATGAACTCCTTGACGACGACCGCCCAGAACCGGCGAAAACTGAATGCGCGGCAGCTCATGAGGGCGGGGCAGATGCGGCAAGCCGAAAGCCGGAACTCGAAATGCGAAGCCGCCGCGGCGCGGACCGCTCGTTGAAATGCAGGCGGTGGGCTCGCTTCGGCGTTCGCATCGCGGGGGTCTTCATTTCGCCCAGTTGTCCTTTGCCGTCTCCATCAGGCTGATGAACACGTCTTCAAGCCGCGACTCGACCCGGTCGCAGCGGTGCTCGGGTTTCAAGCCTGCCCGCACGCTCGCTTCGAGGAGCGCCGGGTTGCGGCCACTGATGTGCAGCGTGTTGCCAAAGGCGACCACCTGCTCCACGCCTTCGCGGCCACGCAACCGGTCCGCGGTGGCGTGCAGGCCCAGCCCCGACACTTCCCAGGTGGTCAACCCGGCGGCCTGGATCACTTCGTCCACGGTGCCACGGGTCAGCAGGTTGCCGTAGGCAATGTACGCCAGCCGGTGGCAGCGCTCGGCTTCGTCCATGTAGTGCGTCGTGATGAGGACGGTCAGGCCCTGCGCGGCGAGGCGGTGAATCTCGTCCCAAAAATCGCGCCGCGCCTTCGGGTCCACGCCGGCGGTGGGTTCGTCCAGCAACAGCACCTGCGGCCGGTGAATCATGCAGGCCGCGAGCGCGAGCCGTTGCTTCCAGCCGCCGGAGAGCGTCCCGGCCAGTTGGTCGCGTCGCTCCTGCAACCCGAGCGCTTCCAGGCTTTGGTCCACCGCCTGGCGTCGTCCCGGCAAGCCGTACAGGCGCGCCACAAAATCGAGGTTCTCCGCGATGGTCAGATCTTCATAGAAGCTGAACCGCTGGGTCATGTAGCCGACGTGCTTCTTGATCTCCGCCGCTTCGGTGCGGATGTCGTAGCCCAGGCAGCGGCCGCTCCCGGCGTCGGGCGTGAGCAGCCCGCACAACATGCGCAAGAACGTGGTCTTGCCACTCCCGTTCGGACCGAGGAAGCCGTAAATCTCGCCCTGCCGGACCTGCATGGGGATGTCGTTGACCACCGTGCGGTGCCCAAACCGCTTGGTGATGCCGGTCACGTCGATGGCCAGGTCGCCGTTCATCGCATCGTGAAATCGGCAGCCAGCGGTGCGTGGGAGTCTCGGATCGAGCATCTCGTCTCGCGGAGTGTCCGCTCCTCACCCCGACCCTCTCCTCTAGGAGAGGGAGAATGATCCACCGCGAGTCGAACCTCACAGGTTGGCGACTGTATCGCCGTTCTCAGTACCGACATGCCGGAGACCGTGCCCGGGCCAATAACTTGGCGGTTGCCAGCAAGCTGCGCTGTCCGTTCCCTCTCCTGGGGGAGAGGGTTAGGGTGAGGGTGAATCCGTCGCATCCTCACTCCGCACAAGCCAATGGACGCACCCTGCTTCATTCCGCCTGTTGTCCTCCCACCCTCACGTCCGCCGGCTGGCCGGGGTGGAGCTGCGCTGCCGGTTCGGGAGCGAAGCGCGCCTCGATCAGGTACACAAACTTCGCCCGGTTTTCCTGGCTGTAGATGACCGGCGGCGTGAACTCGGCCTGGGTCGCGATGTAGCTGACCGTGGCCGTCAAAGGCGTCGGGACACCATCCAAGCTGACCTGCACCCGCTGGCCGACCTTGATCGCCGCCAGCTCCGGTTCCGGCACGAAGAACCGGACCTTGAGGTTCGCCGGCGGGAGCAGCGACACCACCGGCATGCCGGCGCCGACGAACTCACCGGGGCGATACAGAGTGTCATGCACGACGGCGTTGGTGGGCGCTGCCTGCTGTTTCTGCGCGAGATCCCAGCTCGCCTTTGCGAGCGCTGCATTGAGCGACTGCACGTCCGCTTCCGCCGCGCGCACCTCGTCCTCGCGCGCGCCCAGACGGGCGGTCTCGAGATCGGCCTTGAGCGTGGCCACCTGCGCGGCGTCCGCGTCGCGCCGCGCGCGCGCCGTGTCGAACTCGGCGGGCGAAATGACGTCCTTCTCGCGGAGTTGCTCGCGGCGTTTCAACTCGATCTCCGACAATTCGAGGTTCGCCCGCGCCCGGTTCAACTGCGCCTCCAGCGACGCGATCTCGGACGGGCGCCGGCCTTTGCGGAGGTTATCCAACCGGGCCTGGGCCTGGGCCAGGCGTTCCTGGGCTTCGCGCACCGCCGCCCGCTCCGACTGACTGTCCAATTGAAACAACAACTGGCCGGCCCGGACCGTGTCGCCGCGGGCCACGGCCAGGTTGGTGAGCTGCCCGCCGAACGGCGCCGCGACGTGCACGTACTCCCCCTCGAGGTAGCCCTGCCAGGCGCCTGCCTTCTGCGGCGCGCACCCCGCGAGTCCTCCGGCCAGCGCGGTGGCCAGGAGGCCAAACGCGAACAATGAGGCACGCGACGGTCGGGTCGA
>JAKCAB010000575.1 GCA_021839785.1 bacterium
ATGGTGCATTCACCAGCACGTGCAGAGCTTGGGCCTGTTGGCCGCCGAACTGCAACTGCCGATGCCCAAGCCGTCGCCCAAGGAGCCGGAGTTCAGTCTGGTCATCATGCTCGATGGCTGGTTGGCGCGCGAACGGGGACCGGACTGGGGCGCTGGGGCGCGGAAGAAAAATCCTGAGCGGATTGCCTGGCACGAGATCAAGTCGGCGGTCATCTATCGACTCGAGCAACGGGGGCAAAACGCCAGCGGACGCGGGATGTCGATCGAGAAATTCGCGGTCGCCCCCCCCGGAGACATCTCCGGTGGACTTCGGAGCAGCGGTGCAGGCCGAAGGGCGGCGACGCGGATTAGGGCGAGCCAAGACCGTTTATCTGGTGATGGATGGAGCGGTCTGGCTGTGGGAACTGGCCGAGGATCGATTTGCTGAGGCGATCAAGACCCTGGATTTTCATCATGCGCGCGATCATCTGTGGGCCTTAGCGTACGAGTTGCATGGCAAGGACACTCCGGAAGCCAAGGCGTGGGTGCAACCGTTATTGCGCTCGCTGCGAAACGGACGGGAAACTCGCGTCGTGCGTCGCCTGGAAGAGCTTCTGGAGACCCAGTCAGAGCGAACGCCCCAAAGCCAGGAAGTGGTGAAACGGGAAGTAAACTACTTTGTCAACCATCGCGACCATTTGCACTACCAGGCGATGGAGCAAGCGGGTGCCCCGCGCAGCAGCGGGGCGGTCGAATCATTGGGCAAGCAGTTGCAGCGGCGCTTGCGCGGCTGCGGCCAGATTTGGAGCCGCCCGGGCTTCACTCATTTGCTTCGCCTTTGTGTCCTCATCAAGAATAAGGAGGATTCCCTCCTCTGGAATTGAAAATCACCGACAACTTCGGGATGCACCGGCTGCGGACCGCCGACGGTCAGGTTTCTTGACACACACCATCAGCATTGCCAATTTGCTGTCAACCCGATGCCGCGCCGGCAACCCCGGTCGAAACGGTGCGTTGAGGGTTTCGCTGGCGATGAAACGAATCACTACCCTGGCCTGGCTCGGCTTTGCGGCCCTGGCCGCCCGCGCCGAGACAAACGCGCCCCACGCGGTCGCGACGGCCGGTGCGGTGGCGTTCAATCGCGATATCCGCCCGATCCTGTCCGACAACTGTTTTGCCTGTCACGGCCCGGATAGTGCCAAGCGCAAAGCCAAACTGCGGCTGGACACCCGTGAGGGCTTGTTCGCCGAGCGCGATGGCAAGTCGATCGTGAAGCCGGGCCACCCCAACCAGAGCGAGCTGGCCCGCCGCATCGCCACGTCGGACGAGGACGACCTCATGCCGCCGCCCAAGTCGGGCAAGGCGTTGACGAAGGTGCAGATGGCCTTGCTGCAACGCTGGATCGCCGAAGGCGCGCCGTGGGAAGGTCATTGGGCCTATCAGCCCGTTCGGCACCCGCCAGTGCCGGAGGTCAAGCAGCCGGCCTGGCCGAACAACGACATCGACCGGTTCATCCTCGCGCGGATTGAAAAGGAACGGTTGGCGCCTTCGCCGGAGGCGGATCGGCGTTCGCTGATTCGCCGGCTGAGTTTCGATCTGACCGGCCTGCCGCCGAAACCCGAGGACGTGCGCGCCTTCGAGCAGGACCCGTCCCTGGAGGCCTACGGCCAGTGGGTCGAGCGGCTGCTTGCGTCGCCACACTTTGGCGAGCGCCTGGCGATGTACTGGCTGGACGTGGTCCGGTACGCGGACACCGACGGTTTTCACGCGGACAATTACCGGAGCGTCTGGCCGTACCGGGATTACGTGATCCGCGCGTTCAACGCCGACGAACCGTTCGACCAATTCACGATCGAGCAATTGGCCGGCGACCTCCTACCGAACGCGACATTGGATCAACGCGTCGCCTCGACCTACAACCGGCTGGGCCGAAGCACCGAGGAAGGCGGCGCGCAACCGAAGGAATACCTGGCCAAATACGCCGCGGATCGCGCGCGGTCCGTCGGCACCGTTTGGCTGGCGGCCACGACCGGTTGCGCGGAGTGCCATGACCACAAGTTCGACCCGATCACCACACGCGATTTCTACCGGCTTGAAGCCTGCTTCGCCGACATCAAGGAGGCCGGGGTCGGCAAGCGCGAAGGCAGCCTCGTGCCCAGCCCGGAGCAGGCGGCGGATTTGAAACGGCTGGACGGGCAAATCGCCGGACTTGAGCAGACCCTCACCAATTGCACGGCGGAACTCGTCGAGGCGCAGGCGAAGTGGGCGGAGGCGACCGCCGCGGACCTGACGGCCGGCAAACAAGCGTGGGCAACCGTGAAACCCGAGCGGGTCGTTTCTGCGGGTGGCGCCACACTAACTGCGTTGGACGATCTGAGTGTGTTGAGCAGCGGCGAGAACCCGGATCACGACACGTACACGGTCACGCTCTGCACCGATCAGCCTCACCTCACTGCCATCGAGCTCGAGGCGCTCACGCATCCCACGATGAAGAACGGCGGGCTGTCGCGCGCCAACGGCAACTTCGTCCTCACCGACGTCGAGGTGGAGGCAGCCAGGGCCGGCGAAGCGACGGCCACGCGCGTGGAACTGGCCAGTGCCATCGCCGATTTTTCGCAGGACGGCTACCCGGTGGCCAACGCGATCGACGGCAAGTCCGACACCGGCTGGGCGGTCGCCGGCCACGAAAAGCCGGCGGATCACCGGGCGGTGTTCACCTTTGCGAAACCGGTCGCGGCGGGTCCGGACAGGACGCTCACCGTCCGGCTCAAATTCGAATCGAGTTTCAAGCAACATGCCATTGGCCGGTTTCGGCTTTCGCTGACATCGATCGACCACCCGGACTTGACCGGCTCCGGACTGCCGGACGCGGTCGCCAAGGCGCTGCGCCAGCCGGCCGCAGCACGGACGCCGGAACAACTCGATTTGTTGAAGCGACATTTCCTGGCGGTGACGCCCTTGCTGGACAAGCCCCGCGCCGAGCTGGCGGCCACTCGCAAAGAGCGCGAGGCGTTGGTCGCCCGCATTCCCACGACGTTGATGACCGTGGCCGTTGAACCCCGCGTCA
>JAKCAB010000182.1 GCA_021839785.1 bacterium
GGGATGTCCCCGATATGTACAGCCGCAGCAACCCCTGACCGAGCGTCGTGGACAGTCGAAATTTCTCGACCGTCACCTGTGGGTCGCAATGGAGCAACTCCAGGAAATCCGTCCGACCCTCCGCCCGCCGATCAGGCACCCGATCCAGCCACGCCTCGTAGTCGCAACGGTTGACCTGCAGGCTCGTATCCGGATCGGGCGTTCGCAGCCGCACAAAGATGTTCGTCGCCGGCAACAGGCTGGCGGGCAGGTCGCGCGTGCCGCCGGGCGTTTTGCCGTCGAAGGTGGCCACGGGTGTCCACCGCTCGCCGTCGGGGCTGGCGTCGAGGTGGAGCGTGCCGGCGACGTGGTAATTGATCGCGACGCTGACCCGCGCATTCGTTTGCGCCAAGCCGGCCAAGCCGAAGCGATAAACCACCTCCGCTCCGGGCGAGAACACCCAGCGGTCAGAGTTGAAGCTCGCGGTGGCGCGCCAGAGCGGCCGATGAAACTCGGCGCCCTGCCAGCCAAAGTCCGGCGCAAACCGGTAGCGGCCACCCTCGATCTTTTCCGCTGCACCGAGCCGCAATTCGTTCTCGCCCGCGCCGGACATCGACTGGTGATTCGCCAGCACCGGCAGCAACTCCGCGTCGTCGAATTCGACCGCGCCGTTCACATGCCACTGCCCAAGGCGGACGAAATCGTGCGTGGCGTCGTCAGGTTGACGAAAAACGAAACGATACTCCCGCCACGCGGTGTCGAGCGGAAAGTCGCGGTTGACGCGGCTCGTGCCGGCCACCGCGGTGCCGCCGCTGGCATCGGGTGACCGCCGAGCACGGAAGTGCAGCGCGTACAGGCCGCCGGGCTGGAGCTTCACGTCCGCGCGCCAGACGCTCTGGTCGTCGCCGTCGCCGCGAACACGGACGACCTGGTTCGTGCCGGCCGGCCCGAACTTCGCCCACTCCCCTGCCCCGTCGGCCAACCGCCAACCGATCGGCTGCGCGGTGCCTGCCCCGAAACCGGGATTGGGCAGCAGATTCTGGGCATTTCCGAGCAAGGTCAGGACGACCGGACTGATGGCAATGAGACTCGCTTTCATAGGTGGCGGACCGAGTGAACGCCGCCGTCCTCAGCCAGGCAACACCAAGTTGTGCTGGCCGCGCTCCGTCCACCCGCCTGGCACAAAAAGTGTCGCAATTGCGACAAAAATTGGCGCGTCGGCCACCCCGCTGCGCTCCCCATTCCAACGGCATCGTTCCAGCGAAGCGGAGTTGGCACGCCGAGGGCGGTCTGGTTTCATCCGCGCGTGCTGCTGCCCCAGCTCATCCGCCACCACCTCCGGCATGGCACGGACGACGCGTTCTATCGCCTGCAGGCGGTGGACGCGATCGACTGGCTGCGCCGGCAGGGCGTACCGTTCGGCGCCGGGACGATCGCGCTCGACCTGGGCTGCGGCACCGGTATTTTCGGCAGCGAGTTGGTCAAGCTCGGTTGCGCGGTCACTTTCGCGGACGAAAAGAACTGGCTTTCGCCGGCACTGGCGGACGCGACGTTTCAGCCTGTGAACATCGACCAGGACGACCTCGCGCGGCTGGGCCGGTTCGATCTCGTCGTGTGCTCGAATGTTTTGGAACACCTCGCGCGGCCGGAAAAGCTGCTCGACGCCTGCGCCGATCTGCTCCGGCCGGGGGGCTTGTTTTACCTGAGCTGGACCAACTGGCTCTCGCCCTGGGGCGGCCATGACTTCTCGCCGTTTCATTACTTGGGTCCGCGGCTGGGGCCGAAGCTCTGGGACCGCTGGGTGAAACGCCCGCGCCAGCTCAAGCCGTTCGAGAACCTCTATCCATCGCACATCGGCGCCACGCTGCGGTCGATCCGCCGGCGTCCGGCGCTGCGCATTGTGCGCCTGGCGCCCCGATACTACCCGGAGCTGGCGTTCCTGCTGCGCGTGCCGGTGTTGCGCGAGTTCGCCGCCTGGAACTGCGCGGTGTTGATCGGCCTTCGCCGGTGAACGACAGCGAGCGATGTGGAATTGCGCGCGGTCGCGGAATTTCCATCCTGCGCTCACGAGGTCGCGCAAAGCACTGGTCGCGGTCAGACGCCCTCGCGCCTGGCCGGCGACATCGGAACGAATGGGTTCATCAGGAAGCGCGTCGAAGCTTGGTTCCACAAAGCATCGGCCGGCCGGACTGAGTCCGCCGATCACCCGAACGAACGTTATGAAGCGACAGATGTTACGCTGGTTGGTTGAGGCGATGGCCCCGTTTTGCGTCGCCATTTCCCATGCTGCCGACGCTGGCTGGCACGTGTGGACGGTCAGCGAAACCCGGCACGTGCTGCGCAGCGAAGCGCCAGGCGCCGAACGGTCCGCCAAACTCGGCGCGGCCCGCAACGAGTGGGTCAGTTTCCAGATTCTCCTACGCGCGGACGCGCCGGTCAGCGGCGTGTCCGTCGAGGCCGCGGATTTGCGCGGACCGGGCGGCGCGGCGCTGCGCGGGGCCGATGCGCGGCTTTACCGCGAGCACCAGCTTCGCCTCGAAATCGGCACCTACCGCAACGAGACCTTCAAGCCGGATTGGTATCCGGACCCGTTGATTCCGTTCCAGCACCCGATGCCGGGGAAGCCGCTGGCCACCGCGCGCTTCCGCGCCGTGCCGTTCGATCTGCCCGCCGACGAAACGCACGGCTTTTGGGTGGACCTCTACGTGCCGGCGAACGCCGCGCCTGGCGATTACCACGGTCTTTATCGCGTGACCGCGACCGACGGCAGGCGCGCGGAAATCCCCGTTGCGCTGACGGTGTGGAACTTCACGCTGCCGCGCACGCCCACGCTGGTCACGGCGTTCGGCTCACCGGCGGGGCGGGTGCGCGATTACTACCGCCAGCGGGCCAAGGCGGGCTCGGAACCGGAGCCGGCGGACTGGCCGGCGGTGGAAGAACAGTGCGCGCAGTTGCTGAGCGAACATTGCATCGACGCCACGCCGCCCTCTGAAACGCTCCGCCCGGTGGCGCATCCGGACGGTTCGTTTCGGATTCCGTCCGCGCAGGTGCAGGCGTTGCG
>JAKCAB010000132.1 GCA_021839785.1 bacterium
ACCTGCGCTATGTGGGTTACGGGGTGATGAGCTACAACCTGCACATGATCGGGCGGGAGCTGCTGCGGCGCGAGCGCGAGCGCGGCCAACCGCTGGCGCTGGCGGCCTGAAGGCGCCCCGCGCGAAATCGGAAGCCCAGTCCGACGGGAGCGGTGTCACTGGCGTTGAGGATTTTGGTGGTTTGGACAGTGCCTGGCGCAAAAACCGTCGCGGATCGCGTCCGCGGCCCCCCCCCGCGTCCCGCGCCACTTCAAAAAACACGCGTTTCCGGCCAGACACTAATTAACCCAGCCGATGGGCGGAAGGTTAACAACGTCCAGTAACTGAATGACGCCCCATCGAACCTTGAACTCATTTGGCGTGCCTGGAGAGCCGAGTCCTGCCCAGTAATCGTCCACGTATTTCAGCCAAAAATTTATTTCGTAGGTTTGGCCCGGAACCGTCGCCAAAGTCTGGCTCAAAGTTGGGGGGTAGCCGCGTCCCAACCAAGCACCGCGCCCTCCCGAGTGAACAAACCTGGAATCGCTGGTCGCGTGGATGTCAGCGTACGAGTCGAGAACCGTCCAGCCAGCGAGATTGCCGGTCTCAAAACCTCCGTTGACGACCAGATTCGTCTGGGCAAACAACGACACCGCTGCGGTAGCCAAACCGAAAACAAACCCAATTGAAATCTGTCTCCCGAATTTCATGGTCTTCATCTCCGATTTCTGTCAATCCCCAGCTTGTCTTCAGAATCGATTCTTCGCCGCCCCAATCTTTGCGCAGAGAGATTCTTGCTTGGCTCTCGCCAAGCCCTGATTTCCAGGGAATTGACGATTGGCTGGCTCGCCGGGAGGTTCGCCCTACCAAGGCGTCGCTCACACCGCCGCGGCACACCAACTTGTGGGACACGATTCGCGCGTGCCGGGCAACCTGGTGCGAACGGTTTCATGGCGTGCTTTTCGGTGGAAGTTACCGCTTCTTTTTGCGCGCCCTGCCCGGAGAGTCAAGCCCGCGATTTCCAGCCCCCGAATTCTCACGGGCGCCCGGAAATTGTCGGCGGACAGGCGCTTGTGCGTGCCGGCGCGCCGGCTTCCCAGCCGGCTTACGAAGTCGCACACCCGCTTGGACATGTGAGGCAATCGCCGCCTGGCCACCCCCGCGCGTTTCTGCACCGGCCCAAAGCCGGTCAGAGACCGGCGCGCCAAGGCTGGGCGGCAAGACGGGGTAGGGCGCGGCTCCCGCGGAGCCGTGACTCTGGTTTCCGGCCTTCCGGGCTTCCAACCTCCGCGCCTCGGCGTCTTGGCGGTTGAGTTTGTTGGGCTCGACGGGAATCTCGCCCCACCAAGTTTTGACTGCGGCTCCGCTGTGCTCCCAGCGTGCACTTTCACGGCCGGGCCACGGCGGTGATTTCATCGTTGAACTGGCCAGTTTCCTCGCTGCCCGGCGCGCAGATCGCCTTGCATTCGTGCGTCGCGGGCTTGCCCGCCGCAAGCAACGGCCGGATGTCCACGTGGGGCGACGCTGGGGCACGCTGGAAGGAGGTTGGATTATGCCATAGCTGGCTCCTGGTTAACAGCTTGCGTCGTGGAACCGCTCGCACCCAGCCGGCGCCGCCAAGTGCGGGAATCGGGAAAAACCGCGCGGCAATTCCGGATAACCGGGCGGGAATTGGCGTTGGCCGTCCGGCAAATCACGTCGGCCGCACGGCAATTGGGTCTGACCGCAAGGCAACCACGTTTGCCGTGCGGTTGGGGCAAAGAACCGGGCGGCTGCGCTGCGCAACCTTGCAGTTGGCGGAAGTAACCGGGCGGTTACTGCGGATTGCCGCGCGGTGGTCAGCGATTCCCGTGCGGTCAGAGTGAATGACCGCCAGGTTGCTCTGGGCTGCCGGAGCCGGTAGGGCGCCGCTGTGCCGGCGTCGCGATTGCCCGGCCGAGCGGCAGTTCGGCCCCACCTACTTGTCCGGCCGGGCCATCTCGAACCGGCCGTGATCGACGGCGCAGCGGTAGGTGGAACTGAAGTTGGTCGGACTGGCGAGGCCCTCGTAACGGTAAACGCCACCCGCCAGCTTGCCCAAGTCGGCTTCGCCGCGGAGGTGGAAGGCGGTCGCGTCGTTCGTGACGTGAAGGGTCGCGGTGTAGCCGAAACTGAAGATGCCCGCGTACGTGGCGCGGAAGCGCGCGCGGCAGGCGTCGCCAGCCTCGCGGGTCATCACGCACCGGAGTTTGCCGTGATGGCCATTGGCGTCGCTGACCCAGCGGCCTTCCCAGCGTCCGGCAATGTCGTTGGTAGGCGTGGGCAGTTTGGCGGCGGCGCGCCATTCGCGACCGAAGCCCGAACACCCGCTGAGCAACGCCACCGCAAGGATCGCTGCCAGCGCCTGGCCGGTGCCAAACGCGGAGGAGCGCGCGAAGCCTATTGGTTTGGCAGTGCGCCTCATTTCTTGGATGTCTCGCTGGCCGCGAACAGACTCTCGAGATCGTTTGTTGGCGGAGCGGCTGCGGGCGGCGTCGGATTCAAGGCTTGCTGCAGGTAGGTGACGGCATCTTCGGTTCGTTGGACGGAACGCGGGAGCGTGGCTCCGGCGGCGTTCGGGTGGCCGCCGCCCTGGAGTTTCTCCGCCACCTTCAGCGCTTCGCCGCCCCGGCTGCGCAGACTGGCGATCATCGTGCCGTTGCCTTTGCGAAAGAGCGTCAGCAACACCGGGAACGGCGTGGACTTCTCTTCGATCAGGCGATGCACGATCAGGTTCACGTTGCCGATCACGGTATCGACGTAGCCCACCGTGGGCGTGAGCGGCACGACGTTGGCCCGGCTCCACGCGAACCCCAGCGGGTCTTCGATGCGGCGCTTGACGGTCATCACTTCCAACAACGGGTGGTCCAGCAACCGTTCGAGCTGGCCTTCGATCAGCGAGTGCAGATTCCAGAAACCGTAGGTCTTGACCAGGTTCGCGTAATCGCACGCGAGCACGAAGTCGGGGTCGTCGAGCAGGAACAGGTCGGCCACGTTGTTGAGGTGGACGAGGCGGTCGAGCGCGGGACTGGCCAGCCCGG
>JAKCAB010000356.1 GCA_021839785.1 bacterium
CATCGAAAAAGGCTGAGCGGACGCCAGCGCGGCGCGGCCTGGCTCCGGTCAGGCGGGCATTTCGGCTGCCCGGGCCAGGAGCCACAACACATCCGCCAGCCGGTTCAAGTAAACGGTGATTTCCGCATTGCGGAGCTGGTCCGCCTCCTCGAGGGCGCACACGCGGCGTTCGGCTCGCCGACAAATGGTGCGCGCCAGGTCCAGGTAGGCGGCCAGTGGCGTCTCCCCCGGCATCGCCCAACCGGCTGGAGCGCGGTGATGGGATTCGAGGTCGGCCAAGGCGTGATCCAGTTTCGCGGTCAGTTCCGACGTCACGAGTTTGAAGCCGTCGGCCACATAACGCGGCAGGTCATCCACCGCGGTGGCGAGTTCGCCCATCAGGATCACCAGGTCGTGCTGAATTTCGAGCAGGGCAGCGCCGAGAGATGCCGGAGGCGCGGCGGCCCGGGCCAGGCCCAGCGCGGCGTTGAGTTCATCCACGCAACCGTAAGCTTCCACGCGCGGGTGGTGTTTGACCACCCGGCGGTTGTACATCAAGCCGGTGGTGCCGCGGTCGCCGGTGCGGGTGGCAATGCTCATAGGTGCCTGGATCGAAAACGCGGTCAGCGTAGCGTATTCGCCCACCGAAGCAAAAGGCGGTTGTGGACACCGTGCGCGGACATGCAAGCCGGGGCGTGCGAGTTGTGGATAAAACCGTTCACATGCCTGTTGACGCGCGGCCGGGGTTTCCTATGGTGCGCCCCGCGTTGGCCATGAATACCAAACTCCTGCTCAAAACGGTTTTTCTCATCGTCATGCTTTTGCTGCTGGTGATGATCGGACTGTACAACAAACAGAGTGTCGCGTTCACGCTGCCGCCCTTGATTCCGAAGTCGGTCCAACTGCCGGCGGCGCTGATGTACTTTGTCTGTTTCGCCGTCGGGTTGATCAGCGGGACCGTCCTGACCGCCGGCGGCAAACGCGGCGGTTCCGGCGGCGGCAGCAAGAGTTCGAAGAGCTAGCCCGGCCGCTATTGGCTGGCGGCGGTCACCCGGTGGCCGGGTTCGCGGACGCCTTTGCCGGCGAGCTTCCGGGCGGAGTCGCCCAAGTCGGCCCGCGCCTTCTCGGCCAGCGCTTCGAGGCGTTGCACCACCTCGGGAAACTGGGCCACCCGATTCGTCCGTTCGCTGATGTCGGCGTCGAGATCGAAAAGCTCACGGTCGATGTGGCGGGTGACGTACTTGCCCGGCCGGCCGTCGGCGCCGGCGGGATCGGGGTGCGGATACGCGTGCGGAAAATGCAGTTTCCATTTGCCGCTGCGCACGGCCTGCAGCTCGCGGCCCCAGTAATAATAAAAGGCTTCGTGCGGTGACTTGGCGCCTGGCGTTCCCAGCATGAGCGGCGCGATGTCCAATCCGTCGATCGGCCGCTCCGGCGCAAGTTTGGCGCCCGCCAGCTTGGCGAACGTGGGCAGCAGGTCGATGGTGCCGGCAATTTCATTGCAGACACGGCCCGCCGGGATGCGGCCCGGCCAGCGCATGATGCATGGCTCGCGCACGCCGCCGTCGAACATCGTGGCCTTGCCTTCGCGCAGCGGCAGCGCGGACCCGGCGTGGTTGCCGTAAAGCAGCCACGGGCCGTTGTCGGAGGTGAACACCACCAGCGTGCGGTCGTCCAAGCCGTGGCGTTTGAGGGCGGCGAGGATTTGGCCGACCGACCAGTCGATTTCCATGATCACGTCGCCAAACAGACCGTTTTGGGATTTGCCTTTGAACTTGTCGCTGACGAACAGCGGGACGTGCGGCATCGACTGCGCCACGTACAGGAAGAACGGCTTCTGCGCGTTCTGCTCGATGAAGCTCACCGCGTGTTCGGTGTACCAGGTGGTCAGGTGGGTTTGATGCTCGGGGGTGATGGGGCAGATGGCCACCCGGTTGCCGTCGAACAACGGGAGGTCGGGGTAACCGCGCTTCCGCTTGGGGTCATCCGGCGGGAGGTTCACGTAATCGGGGTGGAACGGCCACATGTCGTTCGAGTACGGCAGGCCAAAATACTCATCGAAGCCGTGCTGGAGCGGCAGAAATTCCGGCGAGTCGCCCAGATGCCACTTGCCGAAGATGGCCGTGGCGTAGCCGCGCGTCTTGAGCACGTCCGCGATGGTGCACTCGTGCGCGCTGATGCCAATGGGCGACTTGGGGCCCAGCGCGCCTTGAATGCCGATCCGGTTGGGATAGCAGCCGGTCAACAGCGCCGCGCGCGAGGCCGAACACACCGCCTGCGCGGCGTAAAAGCTGGTGAAGCGCATGCCTTCGGCGGCCAGGCGATCCAGGTTGGGCGTCGCGTTTCGCGGCGATCCGAAGCAGCCAATGTCCGCGTAGCCCATGTCGTCGCACAAAATCACGACGAAGTTGGGCAGGCGCGGATCGGCGGCGTTCGCGGCAGGCGTGCCGGCAGCGAGCGCCAGCGCGAGCAGGAGGAGAATTCGCATGGGCATGGGCGGAGTGTCACCGCGGGCACGGGTTGCTGCAAGTCCGACCTTGGCCGGCGGCGTTTGGTGAACCGCCGCGGCGACCTTGAGGGGGCCGGCGCACATGGTAGCTTCGCCCCGTCGTCATGAAGCCGGTCATCAATCTCGAGGAAAACATCGGCAAGGTGGTCGGCCGGCGCACCCAGGCGCCGGATCCGTTTCACACCGGCATGGGACTGCAGTCGCTGGCGATCCCGTTGCATCGGAGCTTCAAGGCCCGTTGGGCGCCGAAGGGAGTGTACCGCTTCAGGACACACGAGGAGGCCGACGAATGGATGTGGAGAATGCTGGCGAGAAGCCAGACACCAAGAACCTAGAGCGGTTTCAGAAACTCTGTAGCCGCCGACGTCAGTCGGCGCAAACTGATTTCATGGCGAATGAAGAGGGCGCGGACTCACGTCCGCGGCTACGAGATTTGTTGAATTGCTCTAGAGCATTTCCATCAATCATGTAGCGTAACCGGCGTGTAAAAAGAACCCCTGGCAGTCGGTCGGGGTCACGGCGGTGAAGGCGGCGCCGGCGGCCTTGAGC
>JAKCAB010000233.1 GCA_021839785.1 bacterium
GTAATTTTCCGGCGAGGCCACCTACCGGGCGACGTTCGTCCTGGACTCGAAGCCGGCCACTAAGAATCAGAAATGGCTCCTCGACCTCGGCCGCGTCGAGGTGATGGCGCGGGTCCGCCTGAACGGCAAGAACCTCGGCACGCTTTGGGCGCCGCCGTACCGCGTGGACATCGCCGGCGCGCTCAAGTCTGGCGAGAACCGGTTGGAGATCGAAGTCGTGAACCTGTGGCCGAACCGGATGATCGGCGACGAACAATTGCCCGAAGACAGCGACCGCAACCCGAACGGCACGCTCAAGCGTTGGCCGCAATGGTTGCTCGACGGCCAGCCCAGCCCGACCGGGCGCTACACGTTCACGAGCTGGCGGCTTTGGAAGAAGGACGAGCCGCTCCGCGATTCGGGTCTGCTCGGCCCCGTCCAGATCGTGCCGTTGCCGCAAGTCGCGGTAAGATGAATGCCAGCCTTGCCGGTTGAATCGACCGGGAGTGGTGGCTGTCGTTGCGTCGTCATGCAATCTGCTAGCGCGACTGCCTGGCGGAGCGCCGGCTTCCAGCCGGCTTAACGCTATTGCGAGGCTAAAAGCAACATTCCAGCGGTGTGGGTGGTTTCCGACGCGGTAAGCCGCTTGGGAAAGCGGCGTTCCGATCAGTGGTCTCGTCCACCCACCCCGGATGATCTCGCATCGGCGCTTGGCCTCGGTAGGGCGAGGCTCCCGCCGAGCCCAACAATGCCAACCGCCGAGGCACGGAGACGCAGAGGCGGAATTGGGAAGGCGGAAAGGCCAGAAGCTCAAGTTAGGGCTCCGCGGGAGCGTCGCCCTACCGAAGGTTGGGAGGGCGAACTATCCCCAGCCCGCCGCTGCGGAAGTTACCCGGCGCGCACGGAGTGCGCGCCCTACCAACAATAAGCGGTCGTACCCGCTTGAGTCCCTGGCTATTGGGTCGGGCGGGTCATCTCGAAGCGGCCGTGGTCGTCGGCTGCCTGGTAGCGGCAGAGGAAATTGGTGGGGTTGGCGAGGCCGTCGTAGCGGTAAACACCGCCGGCGAATTTGCCCAAGTCAGTCTCGCCACTCAGGCGAAAGCCGGCCACGTCGTTCGTGACGTTGAGCGTCGCGGTGTAGCCGAAACTGAAGACGCCGGCGTAGGTAGCGTGGAAGTGCGCGAAGCAAAGGTCGCCGGTCGCGCGGGTCATCACGCACCGGAGCTTGCCGTGATGGCCGTTGCTCTCGCTGACCCAGCGGCCTTCCCAGCGCCCGGTGATGTCGTTGGTGGGCGTGGGCTGTTTGGCGGCGGCGCGCCATTCGCGGCCGAACCCCGAACAGCCGCTGAGCAGCACGGCGGCCAGGAGCGCGGTCAGCGTTTTGCCGGCGCGTGACAAAACGGAAGCCCGCGCGGGCGTTGCGAGTCTGGGCGTGCGCCTCATGGCTTGGAGGTCTTGAGAGCGTCAAAGAGACTTTCGAGATCGTTCGGCGGCGGGGCCGCTGGCGGCGGCGCGGGATTCAAGGCTTGCCGCAAATAGACGATGGCGTCTTCGGTCCGCTGAACCGAGCGCGGGAGCGTGGCCCCGGCGGCGTTCGGATGGCCCCCGCCTTGGAGCTTTTCCGCCACTTTGAGCGCTTCGCCGCCGCGGCTGCGCAGGCTGGCGATCATGGTCCCGTTGCCTTTGCGAAAGAGCGTCAGCAGGACCGGGAAGGGCGTCGCCTTTTCTTCGATCAGACGGTGCACGATCAAATTCACGTTGCCGACCACGGTATCGACGTAGCCGACCAAGGGCGTGAGCGGAACCACGTTCGACCGGCTCCACTCGAAGCCCAGCGGGTCTTCGACGCGGCGCTTGACGGTCATCACCTCCAACAATGGGTGGTCCAGCAGGCGTTCGAGCTGGCCGCCGATCAGCGCGTGCAGGTTCCAGAAACCGTAAGTCTTGACCAAGTTCGCGTAATCGCACGCGAGCACGAAGTCGGGGTCGTCGAGCAGGAACAGGTCGGCCACGTTGTTGAGGTGGACGAGGCGATCGAGGGCGGCGTTGGCCAGTCCGACTTCGCCGCAAAGATCATAGCAGATGCGACCGGCGGATTTGGTCAAATCGTGGATCAGGCGCGCCTTTTGCGGGACGGTCTCGGTCGGGTGATGATCAAGGACGACCCAGCCGGCGCGGTCCAGGCGTTGCTCGAACGTGAAGTCGGCCACCCAGGCGGATTTTTCGCGCATCGGGCGCTGGCGCCAGTTGTGGTTGTGGTAGGCCTCGAGCGGCGTGGTCACGCCGAACCGGGTTTGGGCCAAACGCTGAAGCAGCAGGCCGGACACCAAGCCGTCGAGGTCGCTTTCGTGGACACAAATGACTTCTGGTTGGGGCAATTCCGTCATCGGTGCCTAACCTAGCCAACCGCACCGGCGCTGGCCAGCGGGGTTTTCCGAGGTGCCGTGGCGGCAAGCGTGCCGGAAACAGCGCGGCGCCGAGTTCAGCGGTGCCGCACGCCGTCGGCGCCAGCGAATCCAAGGGACGCGCGAGTGCGAACGCAGTTGACAAAGTGGCCGGCACCCGGTTTTTCAGCCCACGCAATGCACATGCGTATGACCGGGCTGATCACCGCGTCTTGGCTCGCCGCTGGTCTGGGGACGTTCGCCCAGACTTGGCAGGAAGCGCCGGGGTGTCGCTTCGCGCCGGTGGCGTCGGCGGCGGGGGCTCGTCCCGTGGGGTTCACTCTGTTGTCGCCCACACAAACCGGCGTGACGTTCACAAACGTGCTGGCGCAATCGCGTTTCGTCACCAACCAGATTTACCTCAATGGCGCGGGCGTGGCAGCGGGCGACGTGGATGGCGACGGCCGGTGCGATCTTTTTTTCTCCGGCCTGGACCGGCCAAACGCGCTCTACCGGAACCTCGGCAACTGGCGGTTCGAAGACGTGACCGCCACCGCCGGCGTGGCATTGCCCGGCATGAGCTGCACCGGCGCGGCTTTCGCAGACGTGGACGGCAACGGCACGCTGGACTTGATCGTGAACAGCGTCGGCAACGGCACGTTCGTCTTGTT
>JAKCAB010000141.1 GCA_021839785.1 bacterium
TAGTTCTTCACGAAATCAATGCACTTCGTGACCTCGGGCACGCTGTTGTCCCAATTGTACTCGTACTCGATGGAGATGTTACCCTCGAAGCCCTGCTTCTTGAGTTCGTCGAGGCATTCCTTGATGGTGCCGACGCCGGTGCCGTACGGCACGTCGTGGGCGTCGAGCTTCCCCAATTCGTTCAGGTCTTTCAAGTGGCTGCTGATGATCCGGCCACTGAGGATCCGCAAGGCCTCCAGCGGCTTGATGCCCGAGCGCGTCCAGTGGCCGGTGTCGGCGCACGCCCCGATGCGGTGGTCTCGGCCGGTCACCAACCCGGCGATGTAAAGCGGGTCCCAGACTTTGTACTCCGGCTTGGCGTAGCTGCCGGGATGATTGTGGAAGGCCACGCAAATGTCGTATTCCTTGACGAGCTTCTCGATCAGGTTGATCGATTCCGCCGACTCGGTGGTGACCGCGCGCAGCCCCAGCTTTTTGGCAAAATCGAAGATCTTGCGGGCGCCGACCTCGTCGTTGGGGATGCCCACCACGCCGTAGTTGACCGCCTTCACGCCGCTCTGGGCGAGTTTGGCCTTCACCTTGGCGATGGTTTCGTCCGAGGCGTTGTGGTCCCAGGAGACGTTTGGCTCCTCTTTGCTAAGCTTCTGGCCGGGGTAAAACTCGATGACCTTTCCGCCCGCCGCGGCGGTTTTGTCGATGGCCTCGAACACGGTGAAACGATTGAAGGTGTAGGCCTGGCAGCCGATGGCCCAGCCGTTGACCTTGTACTCGTCCGGAATCTTGGGTTGGGCCGTCGCGCTCGGCGAGGAAAGCACGGCAAAGGCCGTGACGGCCACGGCACAAAGGGTGGTTCTGAATTTGAGGTTCATGACAATTTCCAACTAACGGTTCTCTCATGCCCCAACGGGCGGACGCTCTGTCCACCTTGGGCGTGTCCCCGAATAGCAACGCGCGCCGCCCCGCCTGTCAAAACGAAACCGTCACCGCGCCGCTTCGGTTGGGGTTTGGCTGCCCGAATCGTGCCCAGCGCCACGGTGCGAGCGCTGGGCAGCCTGGCAAAACGCAGGCGCAACGTTGGCTGTAATCGACTGGCTGTCCGCGGCGGATGCGACCGCTTGGGTGTGTCCTGGTTTGGTGGTGGCGGTGCTGCCGCACCGCCCTGCGCCGCTGCGGCGGCGCAGCCACCCCTTTGAAATCAGGACAACGCCACCGCCTGCCGCGCCTTGGCCTCCCAACTGAAATGCAGTTATAGAGCCGCCGGGCCAACCGGGCTTGCCGGCCGCGCGGGCGGCAGGCAAGCTGCGCGGCATCGGCCTTCCACCGCTGGACATGAGCACCTCCCAACTGGGACGACGCGCGGCGGCGCTGCGGAGCTGGACTCGCGCGGGCGCCGGGCTGGTGGTTGCCTGCCTGGCCGTGGCGCTGCTCCGCGCGGCCGATGGCGAATTGGTCGCCAACGCGCCGTTCATCATCCAGCATTGGGAGACCGATAACGGCCTCCCGCGGAATTCGGTCATCGCGATCACGCAGACGCGCGATGGTTATCTCTGGCTGGGCACGCTCAACGGCTTGGTGCGCTTCGACGGAATCCAATTTACGATCTTCGACCAGAGCAACACGCCCGGTTTGCCCAGCAGCCGCATCGTGCGCTTGTTCGGCGACAGTCAGACCAATCTGTGGGTGGGCACCGAGACGGCGGGCGTGGCGTTGATCGCGAACGGCCGGGTCACGAGTCTGGACATCGGTCGGGGCACGCGCGGCGGCCGGTTAAGCGCCGTGTGCGAGGACGCCACCGGCGCGATGTGGCTTTACACGGCCGACGGCCAGTTGTGCCGGTACCGGCGTGGCCAGGTGGAGGTCTGGAAGTTCGGCGCGGAAGCCCCCAGCAGTTGCCGCGCGCTCGCACAAGAACAGGCTGGTCCGCTTTGGGTGGGAGCGGACTGGGGCCAGTTTTCGCTCGGTTCGCCCACCAATGTCTCCGGCACCGATCTGGCGGTGGAGGCGACGGTGCCTGCGGCGAAACTCGATTATCTCCTCGCCAGCACGCAAGGCGGCTATTGGCGGCTCGCGAACGGGCAGGTGGAGAAATGGCGGACCAATCGCCTGGAACGCAGCCTGGGCGCGTATCCGTGGGGCGCGACGCCGATTTCCGCCGCGTGCGAGGACCGGCAGGGCAATCTGATCGTGGGCACGCTGGGGCGCGGCTTGTTCTGGTTCGACGCCGCGGGCCAGGCCAGTTGCCTTTCGACGAACAACGGCCTGTCGTACAATTTCGTTCTGTCGCTCCAGATGGATCGCGAAGACACCCTCTGGGTGGGCACGGACGGCGGCGGCCTGAATCACGTGACGCGGGCGGTGTTCGGAGTGGTCGAGGAAACGCGCGGCCGGGTGGTGCAATCGGTTTCACCGGACGCCGAGGGCCGGGTGTGGATCGGCTTCAACGCGATCGGGCCGGGCGCGTATGGCGCGGCGCGTTGGCAGGACGGCGTTCTGCAGCGCTTCGGGCCCCGCGAGGGTTTGCTGAACTCGTCGGTCAACGCCGTGTTCGTCGCGGCCGACCAACGCGTCTGGGCGGGCACGTGGGGCGGGTTGTACCAGTTCGACGGCTCGCGATTTCACGCGGTGCCACTGAGCGACCTGGTCAGCCGGCAAATCTCAGCCATCCACCAGGACGGGCAGGGGCGGCTGTGGTTTGGCACCCAGGGCGGACTGGCGCTCCGCGACGACGGCGGTTGGAAGGTCTTCACCACGGCCGACGGCTTGACCGCCAACGACGTGCGGGCGCTGGCCGATGATCGCGACGGCGGGCTTTGGGTTGGAACCGCCGGCGGCGGGCTGAATCGGTTTCGCGACGGGCGATTCAGTGCGTTGCGGACAACCGATGGACTCCCCAGCGACAACGTATTGTCGCTGCTGGTGGACGCCGATGGCGTGGTTTGGGTGGGCACCGACGGCGGCGGCCTGGCCCGGCTCGAAGCGGGGCATTTCGTTCACTTCACGACTCGCGAAGGTCTGGCGAGCAACAGCG
>JAKCAB010000598.1 GCA_021839785.1 bacterium
GTGTCGGTGTCGCCACCGGCAATGGGAATGGCCGCGTAAGCCGTCATGCCGATGCCTTTTCCGCCAGGGCCCCCGCCGCCGCGCGACGAGCCTCGTCAGCCTGGCCGCGGGCGACAAATTCATCCTTGAATTTGCCCACGAAACTCTGCACCGGCCACGAGCAGGCCTCGCCAAAGGCACAAATTGTCCGGCCGCCGGGTATGTTGTCGGCAATGCGCAGCAGATAATCTGCGTCCTGCGCCCGGCCACCGCCGTTGGCCAGGCGGTGCAGACCTTTCGCCATCCACAGCGAGCCTTCGCGGCACGGTGTGCATTGCCCGCAACTTTCGTGGGCGAAGAAATCGCTGACGTTCGACATCGCCTTCACCAGATCCAGCGAGTCGTCGAGCACGATGATGGCGCCCGACCCGGACATGCTGCCGGCGGCGATGATGGTGGTGAAATCGTAAGGCAGGTCGAGGACATCGGTCTCCTGCACCGACTCCTGACCGTCCGCGCCACGGGTCTTGAGTTTCACCTTCTCGCCCGCTTTGAACACCTTGGACGAAACGCCGCCGGGGATGACCGCCTTCAACTGCCGGCCTTCGCGCAGGCCGCCGCCGAAGGCCGGGTCGAAAATCAGGTCGCGCAAGGTGACCTTGCCGACTTCCACCTCCCAGTAGCCCGGCCGGCGCACGTGGCCGCTGAGGCAAACGAGCCGCGTGCCGGTGTTGTTGGCCGTGCCGAGCTTCGCGTATTCCGTGCCGCCCATCGCGATGACGTGTTTCACGGCGCACAACGTCTCGACGTTGTTCACGATCGTCGGGCACTGATAGAGACCCAGCACCGCCGGGAAGTAAGGCGGTTTGATGCGCGGATAAGGCCGCTTGCCTTCGAGCGACTCGATCAAACCCGTCTCCTCGCCGCAAATGTAGGCGCCCGCGCCGCGGTGGACGTAAATCTCCAGTCCGTACCCGCTGCCGAGGATGTTCGGGCCGAGATACCCGGCCGCCCGCGCCTCGGCCAGAGCGCGGTTCAGGAGGCGGGCGCCATCGACGAATTCCCCGCGGATGTAGATGTAGGCCAGGTGGACGTCGTTCGCGTAGCTGGACAGGATCATGCCTTCCAGCAACTGGTGCGGGTCCTTGTGGATGATCTGGCGGTCCTTGAAGGTCCCCGGCTCGGACTCGTCCGCGTTGCAGATCAGGTAAATCGGCTTGCCGCTTTTGCGATCGACCAGCGACCACTTCATGCCGGTGGAAAAGCCCGCGCCGCCCCGGCCGCGCAGGCCCGAGGCCATGACTTCCTTGCGCAGGTGCTCCTGCGGGCTGAGCGGCTTGCCATCGGGGGTGGTTTGCGGGCCGAGGGCGAGCGCCCGTTTCAGCGTCTCGTACCCACCGTGACGCAGATAGCAATCGAGGTCCGGTGTGTAACCCGGTGCGTCGAGGTGCCGAAGAATGAGGCGGTGTTCCTGGGGCATGTTGGCTAAGTCAGGCACGTGCCGCGGCCCAGTCTGCCTGAGCGCCCCGCCGTCCGCCAAGGCTTGACTGCAAGGGCCAAATCCGTAGCTTCGCGCTTTCGGTTTGCCGGATGGTGTAACGGTAGCACAGCAGACTCTGGATCTGTTTGTCTAGGTTCAAATCCTAGTCCGGCAGCCAAAAGGCCGATGGAGTTGAAAAGGTGCCGATTCCCGCAACGATTCCATGTCTGGCTCGCCTGCATCTGACTGAAAAGTCATCTTTCCGCTCACACACGTCATCCCCACAATGACACAGCGAATTTCCGACTGACTGTCCAAAACGTTCTTGGGCTGGCGTGTCAGTTCTCTGGCAGCGGTCAAAAAACAGCGCAAGGTCATTCCGCCCCAGCCAATGCCCGCCCGCGACGCCGCGGATCGTCCGCGAACTGTCCTTGGCCAGTCAAGCCCACGCGCTTCGCCAAGCAGGACGCGGGCGCGCGCGAGTGGACGCCGCACCGGAGCGGAGCGCGTAGCCGGTTTCAACTTGAACGGCCTCTCCGGTCCGGCCATGTTCCCAGCCTGTGACCAAGCCCATGATCATCATCCTGCGCAAATCCAATCGCCGTGCCGGCGCCGGTGGGTTTGGCGGTCCTGACTCCCAACTCCAGCGCTTATGGTTTCCATCCACCCCAGCGTAACCCAGTTCCTCGCCAGCCAGCCGCTGAAGCTCTTCATCGGTGGCGAGTGGGTTGAAGCCGCCAGCGGCGGGACCTTCGAGACCCGCGATCCCGGCTCGGGCAAAGTGCTCGCCCGCGTGGCGGCCGGCGACTCGGCGGACGTGGACCGCGCCGTGGCGGCGGGTCACCGCGCCTTCCGCGAGACCGGTTGGGCCACGCTGCCAGCCAATGACCGCGCGGTGATCCTTCACCGCCTCGCCGATCTCGTGGACAAGCACCGCGAAATCTTGGCCCAAATCGAATCCCTGGACGTCGGCAAGCCGCTGGCCCAAGCGCTCGAAGGCGACATCCCCAACGTTGCCCAGACCTTGCGGTGGTTTGCCGACCTCTCGGTGCTCACCCGACGCCGCGAGCCGATCGCGCTGTCCGGTTTCGAGGCGCGCCAGGTGCGCCAGCCTTACGGGGTGTGCGCTTTCATTTTCCCGTGGAACTTCCCGTTGCTGCTGGTGGGCTGGGGCATTTCGCCCGCGCTGGCGGCGGGGAACACCGTGGTCATCAAGCCGGCCGAGGACACGCCGCTGTCCACCCTTTACTTCTGCCGGCTGGCCACGGAGGCGGGTGTGCCGAACGGCGTGATTAACGTGGTCACCGGCTTCGGTGAAACGGCGGGCGCCGCGCTTGCCCGGCATCCGGGCATCCGGCGCATGTCATTCACGGGATCGCCGGAGGTGGGCCGGTTGGTCGGCGAGGTCTGCGGACGCAATCTCGTGCCAACGAAGCTTGAGTTGGGCGGCAAGGGTGCGGCGGTGGTTTTCGATGACGTGGACGTGGAGGCGGTTGCCCAGGCATTGGCGTCCGCGGTCACGCTCAACACGGGCCAGGTTTGCTGCACGGCCACGCGCTGGATT
>JAKCAB010000395.1 GCA_021839785.1 bacterium
TGGTGGTGGATCTGAGCAAGCTGGAGCCAACCGTGGCCTGCCATCCCGATCCGGGCCAGCGCAAGAAAGCGAAGGAGTTGGGCGCCATCAAACTTGACCGCGCGTACGTCGGCTCCTGCACGGGCGGCAAGACCAGCGACTTCATCGAATTTGCCCGCGTCGTCCGCGGCCGGAAAGTGGTCATCGACACGTTCGGCGTGCCGGCGACGCCGGAGATCGTGCACGATTTGCAGGCCACGCGTTGGGGCGACAAGACGATCTGGCAGATCCTGGTCGAAGCGGGCGTGCAGATGACCGAAAACGCGGGCTGTGCGGCGTGTCTGGGCGGGCCGGTGGACACGTTCGGTCGGATGAACCAGGCCGCGCTCAAATGCATCAGCGCCACCAACCGCAATTTCCCCGGCCGCATGGGCCACAAGGAATCGCAAGTGTTCCTCGCCTCGCCGGCCACGGTGGGAGCCAGCGCGCTCACGGGCCGGATCACCGATCCGCGCGAGTACGTGGCCTGATCCGTTCTTGGAAGCCAACTCACATCGTTTGCGTTTGAATGCCGAATGCCGGTGGTGCCGACGTTCTGTGGGCGGGGCAGCAAACTGGCGTTGCGCGCCACGATCCAAAACCAGCGGCTGGGCGGGCCGTTCTTTGCGTGCGATCTTGACGCCATGATCACCTATCGGTTGGGCAACGCCCTCGATGTGGACGTTGTGGTCGAATTGTACCGCGCCTCAACGCTCGGGGAGCGCCGGCCCGTGGACGATCGCGACCGCATGGCGCGGATGTTGCGCGAGGCGAACCTGGTGGTCACGGCCTGGGAGGGCGAGCAAATGGTGGGCATCGCGCGGTCGCTGAGCGACTTCACCTACGTGACCTACCTTTCCGATCTCGCGGTGCACGTCGGTTGGCAACGGCGCGGCATTGGCCGCGAACTGATCCGGCGGACGCGCGAACTGGCGGGCGCGAAGGCGACCGTGATCCTGTTGGCGGCGCCCGCGGCCACGGAATACTATCCGCGACTCGGTTTCACCCGGCACGAGCAGGCCTGGATTCTCGGTCCGGGCGATCAACTCAAGACCTGACCGAAGGCGTGGATTGCGGGCGGCGCAACGAAGTAAACGACGGGAGGCATTACTTCGCCGCAGGGAGCAGTCTGGTGGATTCGATCGGACCAAAAGAAATCCCGCGCCATCAAACCACCGGCGCGGGGAGCGTCTGAACCGCAAGCAGCCAGGCCGAGCGGCGTGGCTAGCGGCCTTCCATCATGCCGGCCGGCAAGCCGTTTTCCCAGCTCTTGGGGGCATTCCACGGGCGCTCGGAAAGGTTGTCCGAATCGGCCGTGGAGGCGCAACCGGCGGCGAAGCCCAAGAGGCCGAGGGCCACCAAGAGCAGGTAATACCGGCGAAAGAAGCGGGTTACCGTCGCCATGTCACTTGAGCACTTCGTCGCCAACCTTCACGTCCACCTGTTTCCATTCGGACATCACGTTGGCGATGGATTGGTTGTCCTCGACCTTGGCAATCTTCACCTTGGCCACGAGCTTGCCGTCGCGGTTGACGAGCAACTCGCCGCGTTCGACGGCGCCTTCCTTGCGGCCCAAGTCGAGCACTACAAAGTCCCACTGCGGATCCACGGCCAGCACCTTGCCGTTGCGGGTCAGCTTCATGTCGGGCGGCAGATCCCGACCGCCTTCGTAAACGTCCAACCGCGCCTTGGTTTGCTGGTATTGCGAGAGCAACAGCTTGTTCTCCGAAGTCATGGCGGCTAGCGCTTCCTTCGCGCGCTCCAGCGCGACCAAACGCGAGCTGACCTCTTCAACCGGAATGGCCAGGGCCCTCCAAGCAGTCAGACTGCGGTTTGCGTCCGTGAGTTCCCCCTTGGCCTTGTTCAACTCCGTTTCGTTCTTGTCGGCGCGGGCCTGCTGGGTGTTCGCCCGCGCGGTCTGGGCATCCAGTTGCTCCTTGGTGCTGGCCAGGTCCCGGTCGAGCTTGTCCGCGCGCTCGTTGGCGGCCTTGGCATCCGCCGAGGCCTTGCGCTCCGCTTCCTGCGAGGCGGTAAGTTGAGTCCGGGTGTCATGCAGATCGGACTGGAGACCACCGATTTTGGTGGCCAACTGCATGTGGCTGACGACGAACGTGGCAATGCCGGCCACAATGGCGACGATCAGGCTGATTCGCTGGAGCATGGTACTAAATCGTTAAGCGTCTAAACTCTTTGGCAGCTTATTGCCGCCTTTGCCGGTGTCAACGCTGGTTTCCTGCGTCGAGAGCAACGCGCTTGCCCGCCGCTTGGTGGGGAACCAGCACGGCATGTGAGGCTTGAAATGGAATGGCGGATCCGGTCAGCCCCCAACGCTTGCGGGCGACGCGGCTGGCAAGCTGGCCAGGAGGGCAGACGCAGACCCGCCTCCATAAGCGATCGACAGAAAACTGGGTCTCTGCCGATGACCGGCTGACTGGACTGCGACCATTCCGCAAACTCAGACATGCAGTCTCCGAGAAAGCAAGATGGGTGCCGGTCGCTGGGCGGCTCGGATGCATCCGTCGTTGAGGACGATTCCCCGCGCGCTCCGCGTCCGCTTCGGAACCAAGACCTTGGCTCGAATTCAGTCCGATAGGCGATCGCCTTGCCGGTCGTGCCGCCAACTGGCGTTAACCGCCAGCGCGGGTTTCGCGTTTCCGCAAGCCAAGTGGCTAACGGTGCCTGCGGACAGGGCGGACTGGAGTGGAGCCGACCTCGCGGCCGAGATCAGCTCAGGATGCGGCGGGCCTCGTCGAGGAAGATGCCCTTGAAGTTCATCTCCAAGGCCTGCGGATTGCTCGCCTTGGACAGCGCTTCCTTCTCGCTCACCTTGCCTTGCTTCACGAGGTTGAAGAGCGCCTGGTTGAAGTTTTGCATGCCGTCGTCGGTGCCGATCTCGATCGCCGCGGAGAGCTTTTCGGTGCGGTTTTCCTCGATCAGTTTCCGGACGGTGGGGGTGTTGATCATGATCTCCAAGGCCGGCGTCATGCCGCCGCCGATCTTGTTGACCATGCGCTGGCAGACCACGCCGCGCAGGGTGGCGGCCAGTTGGCGGCGCATCTGGTCGCGTTCGTCGGGCTTGAAGAAGTCCAAGATGCGCCCCACCGACTGGGCGGCGTTCGTGGTGTGAATGGTCGAGAGCACCAGGTGCCCGGTGTCGGCGGCGTTCATGGCGGCCATGAAGCTGGTGGCGTCGCGCATTTCGCCGATCATGATGATGTCCGGATCCTGTCGCAAAATGTGCTTCAGGCCCATCGAAAACGACAGCGAATCCAGCCCGATCTCGCGCTGTTCGATGATCGACTGGTTGTCGTCGAACACGTATTCGATCGGGTCCTCGAGCGTGACCATGTGCTTTTTGAAATTGGCGTTGATGTGCTCGATCATCGCCGCGAGCGTGGTCGATTTGCCGCAGCCGGTGGAACCGGCCACCAGGAGGATGCCGCGGGGCGATTCGGCCAGGTTCTTGAGGATCGGCAGCAGGCCCAGTTCCTCGAAGCTGGGCACCTTGACCTTCACGTAGCGCATGGCCAGGCACCACTGGCCTTTCTGTTGAAACACGTTCGTCCGGAACCGGCCGATGCCGGGGACGGCGTACGAGAAGTCCACCTCGCGGTCCGATTCCAGGCGCTTCTTCGCGTGCTTGGGCACGATCGTTTCCACCACTTTGTCCACCCACTCGGTGGTGGGCGTGGGCGCTTCGATCGCCACCAGTTGGCGGTTGATGCGGAAGACGAGCGGCCCGTCGATTTTGACATGAACGTCCGACGCACCGCCCTCCACGGCGGTTTGCAAAATTCGATGAAAAAGTTCCATGTACGACGCGGGAGATTTAGCTGGCGGAAGCCGTGGCGAGGCGTTGCAGGCGTTGTTGGGCCTGCGCCGAAAGGTCGAGGAGCAACAGCGAAATCACATATCCGGAGTTCGGATTGCCGGTGCAGTCCACCACCACGCCCTTGCCTTGGAGCGGGCGACCGGCGACGGGCGAGCGCAGATCCATCGTGACCTCGGCCCACATGGGCAACGGCGACGGGGACAGGAATTCAACCCCATTGCGGCGGATGACAACTTCGCTCTCGGAAAGGTGCAAGCGGGTGGATTCGGCGTCGAGGGACGGCGGGTGGAAGGGGTTGGCCGTGTCTAATTTGCTCGTCGTCATAAGCGATGGACAGAAGTTAACACAGACCCCATTTGCGTCAATGATCGGACTTCACCACTCGATCACCGCCGCCCCCCAGGTGAAGCCGGCGCCGAAGACGATAAGCAGGATCAGATCCCCGCGGTTAACCCGCCCCGCGGAAACCGCCTCGTCCAGCGCGATGGCCACCGAAGCGGCGGAGGTGTTGCCGTACCGGTCCAGATTTTTGAACACCTGCTCGGGTCGCGCGCCCAGGCGCTCGCCGACCGCGTCGATGATCCGCTGGTTCGCCTGGTGAGGAATGACGAGGGAAATCTGGGAAATGTCCAGTTCGCACCGCGCCAGCGCTTCCTTGGCGGCGGCGTGCATCGCCTGAACGGCATTCTTGAACGTCTCTTTGCCGTCCATGCGAATGAAGTGCTGCCGTCCGCCCACCGAATCCGCCGTGGCCGGCACGCGGCTGCCGCCGGCCGGCACGCACAGGACGTTGCCTTTGCTGCCATCGGCGCCCATGCACACGGTCAGGAGCCCGTGCGAGCCGGGGCGGTTCTGCAGCACGGCGGCCCCCGCGCCATCGCCGAAAAGCACGCAGGTGTTCCGGTCGGTCCAGTCCACGATGCTGGTGAGTTTCTCCGCGCCAATGACCAGCACGGTGTCGTAGCTGCGGGACATGATGAATTGCTGGCCGATTTCCAGGGCGTAAATAAAACCGGAACAGGCCGCCTCCACGTCGAAGGCCGCGGCGCGGCGAGCGCCGATCTTTTCCTGCACGAGGCACGACGTGGACGGGAACGGCATGTCCGGCGTCACCGTGGCGGTGATGATCAAATCCACCCGGTCGGACGGAATCGCGGCCCGCGCCAGGGCCAGCCGGGCAGCTTCCGCGGCCAAGTCGGAAGTCGCCTGTTCCGGGGCAGCCACGCGCCGCTCGCGGATGCCCGTGCGGGTGACGATCCACTCGTCCGACGTGTCCACCATCCCGGAAAGATCGTGGTTGGTCAGCACCCGGGGCGGGACGTAGGCGCCCACCGAGATGATCGAGCAAGAGCGACCTTGAAAGCCATATTGTGCGCGGGGATTCCGGAAACGCTTCGCGGTGGGAGGAGTCATGACATTGGTACAGGCGGCGTGCCCGGGTACGGTGCGGGCTTGAGCAGGCGTGCGGCGGCGGCAACGTCGCGCGTGATGATTTGGTTGACTCTGTGCTGGACTGCCCGCACCGCCTGGCCGATGGCGTTCATGATCGCCTGCGCGCGGGACGAGCCGTGAGCGATGACGACGTTGCCGTTCAAGCCCAGCAGGGGGGCGCCGCCGTGAGCCTCGGGATCCATGCGCAGCTTCATCGCGCGGAAGGCGCCTTTGGCCAGCAACGCGCCCAACTGCCGCTTCGGCGTCCGGCTCAATTCCTTGCGGAGCCACTTGAAAATGCTCGTCGCGAGGCTCTCACAGGTCTTCAGGACGATGTTGCCGACGAACCCGTCGCACACGACCACGTCCACGCCGTTGTCGAAGAGGTCGTGGCCCTCGACGTTGCCGATGAAATTGAGGCGAAGCTGCTTGCAGAGTTTGAAGGTCTCCTGCGTCAGGTCGTTGCCTTTCAAGTCTTCGGTGCCAACGCTCAGGAGACCCACCCGCGGCCGGGCATAGCCGAGCACCTCGCGCGAATAGACGCTGCCCATGATGGCGAACTGGGCGAGGTGATGCGGGCGGCACTCGACGTTCGCGCCGGCGTCCACCAGCACGAAATCGTTTTCTGGCGCGGGGATCACGGCGATGATGGCCGGTCGTTCCACGCCTTCGAGCGGACGGAGCTTGATCGTGGAAGCCGTGACGACGCCACCGGTGTTGCCCGGCGAGATGAGCGCTTCGGCGCGTCCGTTTTTGAGGAGTTCCACGGCGCGCACCACCGAGCTGTCCTTCTTGCGCCGGACGGCCAGCACCGGCTTTTCCTCCATGGTCAGCACCTCGGTGGCGTGGACGACCTCCAGCCGCGAATCGACCGGCGAAGCGGCACTCAGCGCCGCCTTGATCTCGGTCTGGTTGCCGACCAGGAAAAGGGTGGAGATGGCCGGGAAGGCCCGCAAGGCGAGGCGCGCGCCATCCACCACGACCCCGCAGCCGTGGTCTCCCCCCATGACATCCACCGCAATACGCATAAGCAACCGTCGCGCGGGGTGTTCTCCCGCGCGCGGCGCATCACCCAAGGAATTGCGATCAGCCCGCCGCCTGGACGGTCAGCACCTGGCGCCCTTTGTAGTATCCGCACGCGGGGCAGGCCCGGTGCGGAATGTACGGCGCCGCGCACTGCGGGCAGGTGCCCACCTGCGGCACCTTGAGAACGCTGTTGTATGCCCGGCGCTGACGCTGCCGGCTATGCGACGGTTTTCGTTTTGGAACACCCATAAGACTCCGACACTAAAGCTTCAATTGATCCAAAGCCGCCCACTCCGACAAGCGACCCGGCGGTTGACGGTTTACGCCTGGCTCCTGGATTTGACCCGGCGGCGCTGAAGGCAGGCCGCTACATCCGGGTTCACACAACGGATGTTGCGGAAGCGCGAGGACCATATCTTCGCGCAAATAAGGCGTCAAGTCCACGCACTCGTGACGGATGGCCACTTGATCCTCCCCCTCCAACGGCAGGTACAAGGCGAGATCCTCGCGGACCAGCGCCTGCCGAAACTCCTTCAGACACCGCGCGCACGTGCAGGTGAGTTCGGTGCGCAGCGAGCCTTCCACGAAAATACCCTTGCCCTGCTTGCGCACCGTCAGCGTGTAAGTCACGGGCGACGTGATTGCCAGCAACTCGTCGTGCGGATCGAGATCCCAATCCGCGGGCGCAATCCGGCCTTCCAGGCGCACTTCCTGTCGCGCTAATTGGGCGAGATGGACGAGGAGCGGCATGGCCGGGCGGGTTTGCCGTTAGGAATTCCCTGGCTGACCTCGCGGCTGGCGCTTCGCGGCGCGGAGCGGAAAGCCGAACTTGCGCTGCAGCGCGTGGTGGACGTGCGCGGGCACAAAGGCACTCACGTCGCCGCCCAGCCGGCAGATTTCCTTCACGATCCGCGAACTCAGAAAGGTGTAGGTGTCCTTCGGCATTACGAAAATCGTCTCGATCGTCTCATTCATGCGGCGGTTGATCAGCGCCAGTTGGAACTCGAACTCGAAGTCCGAGACCGCCCGCAAGCCGCGGATGATCGCGTTTGCCTTCTGCCGCACGGCATAATCCACGAGCAGGCCCTTGAAGATGTCGGTCTGGACGCACGCCAGATGCCGCGTGGCCTGCGCGACCAGCTTCCGGCGCTCTTCCAACGTGAACAGCGGCTGCTTGGAGTCGTTTTCCGCGACGGCCACGATCACCCGGTCGAACAGGCGGGCCGCGCGCTGGACCACGTCCAGGTGGCCGTTGGTCACCGGGTCGAAGCTGCCAGGATAGATCACGGTTCGCATCGTTTGCCACCGGCCGCGCCCTCACCCCCGCAGCCGGAGGCGCATTGTTCGCGCAAGTCCGCGGGGCTGACAAACCAAAACCCGAAGCCGAAGTCGGTGCCGCGTTTCACGCCCGGCGCAAAACCCCAGATGGCTAGGGCCACGAAGCGCCTCGGCACGTGAGCCGTCAATTCTGACACAGCCCGCGTGCCCGGTCCTATTTCTTCTCCGGTGGCGGCGGGCTGGATTCGAACACCGGCAGCGCCCAGTTCCAGCGGATCGCGGCGAGCCGAAGGAGCAACGTCGTCGCCATGCCCGCCCACAACGGCCACGGACTGGCGGGCGCAAACGCCTTGCTGCCGACATAGACGGACGCACCCACCAGGGCGGCCGTCGCGTACAACCGGATTTCTTTGCGGAACACCAGCGGCAGTTCGTTCAGCAACACGTCGCGCACCATGCCGCCCGCCACGCCCGTGATCGTGCCCAGGGCGATGGCGATGGTCGGGCCGGCCTCGTGGGTGAGACTTTTCTTGGCGCCCGCCATCGTGAAGAAGGCGAGGCCGAAAGCGTCCGCGATCTCCAGCAGGTTCAACGGCGGTTCGGTCCGGCGGGCAAACACGAACGTGCCCAGGCCGGTGACGCTGGCGGTGATGACGTAGCGCGGATCCTGAATCCAAAACACCGGCGTCGCGCCCAAACAGAGATCGCGGATCGTGCCGCCGCCCAGCGCGGTTACCAGCGCAAGGACGATCACACCGAACAAATCCACGCGCCGGCCGCGGGCTGCCAACGCCCCGGCCACCGCGCTGACCGCCACGCCAACTTGTTCGAGGAAAAACATCATAGCGAGAATCGCGAGGCTACGTCCGGCGCATCCTGACGCTGCCGCCGGAGCGCCGGCTGGTAGCCGGCATTGCGTTTGACCCGGAGCCTAAACAACCGTTTACACCTCAAGCCGACGGAAAGCCGACGCGCCGGACTCACGGCTCGAGGTAAAGGCCAAACTCGGAAATCGCCGGCGCGGCGGCGGCCTGCGTGACCCGCAGCCGCACTTTGTCGGTGGTGACCTTCGCCGGCAGCCGGATCAACCGGCGATTGCCGATGCTGGTGGCCTGCGCGAACTGGACCCATTGGCCGTCCTTCCATTGGTCGAGCGCCACCGCTTCGATCCGCTGGCCCAGCGGCAGGTATTCGCGGAGGTCCACCACATTGAACGGGGTCGGCTGCGCCAGCTTCGCCACCAGTTCGGCCTGCTTGGCCGCGCGGTCCGCCAGCCAATACGTCGCGCGGTCGCCGTCGAGCACTGTGTAGGGAGCCCAGCGTTTGCCACGCTGGCTGCTGGCCTCCAGCCGCGCGCCTTGGACGAGGTTCTTCGCGAACGTCGCGTCGAGGATGCGGCGGAACTCTTT
Source organism: bacterium (assembly GCA_021839785.1). The sequence continues at coordinate 8,995 of JAKCAB010000395.1, forward strand.
CAGCGAAGCAATGTCGGTGTCGTGGATTTGCCCGCGCCGGTCCGGCGGCAGGTTCAAATTGAGGCACGCGTCGCGGCCGACCGACTTGTAGTAAATGTCCAGCAATTGCGCCGGCGTTTTCACCTTTGCGTCCTCGCTCGCATGGTAAAACCAGCCGGGCCGGATCGACACGTCGCACTCGGCGGGCAGCCAGGCGGTGCCGGGGCGTTCGCCGGAATTGAGACCCTGGCTGCTGCCGCCGGGGTAACGGCCGGGCTTGGTCATGTCGAGCGTGGCCCAGCAGGGGTCGCCGGCGATGCCTGCCTCGTTGCCGACCCAGCGAAAGTCGGGGCCGGCGTCGCTGAACATGCAGGCCATCGGCTGCAGCTCGCGCACGATCTTCCAGGTGTTCGGCCAGTCGTAGAACGTGCGGTTGTCGATGCGGCGCATTTCGCGCGCGCCGCCGTAAAAACCATCGCCGCCGTTGGCGCCGTCGAACCAGACCGTGAACAGCTCGCCGTAGTTGGTGAGCAGCTCGCGCAGTTGATTGCGGTAATACTCGAGGTACGCCGGCCGGGCGTAATCCTTGTGGTTGCGGTCCCACGGCGAAAGGTACACGCCGAACCGCAGGCCCTGCCGCTTGCACGCCTCGGCGATTTCCTTGACCACGTCGCCCTTGCCGCCGCGCCAAGGCGAGTTCTTGACCGAATGCTCCGTGTACTTGCTGGGCCAAAGACAAAAGCCGTCGTGGTGTTTGGCCGTGAGGATCACGCCCGCCATACCCGCGGCCTTGGCTGTGGCCACGATCTGGTCGGCATTGAAATCGGTGGGGTTGAAGACGCTTTCGCTTTCGTCGCCGTAGCCCCATTCCTTGTCCGTGAAGGTGTTTACGGTAAAGTGCAGGAAGCCGTAGAACTCCATCGCGTGCCAGCGCAGTTGCCGCTCGGTGGGCACCGGCCCGTAGGGTTTCGGCTCAGACTCAGCCTCGGCGCCGTTCAGGGAAATGCAGCCGGACAAACCCAAGATCAGCGCGGCGGCCGTCGCCGCCAGGAGAAGCGAACGTTTGATCATGCGTGCCAGCCTAACCGAGCAGTGCCCGCCTGAAAACTGGCAAGTTGGATGGCGCCAGGCCGGCAGGTTCGCGGCCCGGATCAGCCGCGCGGCGACGCGGAATCGGCGGGCGGCCCGCCGGGCGACTGCGGTTCTTGCTTGCCCAAGAAACCGGACGGAACCGACCGGATGTGCAGGTCTTGTTGGGGATAGGCGATCTCGATGCCGGCCTGCCGGAACTCGTCCAGGATGGTGGCGTTCAGTTCCGAAAGCGTGGGATTGCGCTGGTCCGTGCGGCTGACGTGGGCGCGGAGGGTCAGGTTGAGGGTGCTGTCGCCGAAGCCCTCGAAAATCACCATCGGCTCCGGGTCGGCCAGGACCGCCGGGTGCCTTTTGGCGACTGCCAGAATCAAGGCCTGGGCCTGCCGCACGTCCGCGTCGTAGGAAATCCCGATCGGGATCATGATTCGCGTCACCGAATCGCTGAGGGTCCAGTTCACGAACCGGCTGGTGACGAGTTCCTTGTTGGGCAGGATCAACTCGCGGTTGTCCCAGTCCCGGATGGTCGTGGCCCGGATCTGGATGCGCGCCACGATGCCGGACACGTCGCCGACCGTCACGATGTCGCCCACTCGCACCGGCCGTTCGAAGAGCAGGATCAGGCCGGAAACGAAGTTCGCAAAAATCTCCTGCAAGCCGAAGCCGATGCCCACGGTCACGGCGGCGGCGATCCATTGCATCTTGGACCATTCGATCCGCAGCCAGTGCGCCGCGATCACGCAGCCCAGCAGAACGATGCAGTAACGCAGCAGCGTGGTCATGGCGTAACCTTCGCCGCGCTCGAAACGGACGTGACTGAACACCGCCATTTCCAGGAAGCCGGGCAGGTTGCGCGTGGCCGTGGCCGTGATGCCCAGCACGAGCAGCACCATCAGGAGGTCCCACACCGACACGAACTCGGCCTGGGCAGTTGGGGAAGCCGGTGTGGTGGCGGACTCCGCGGAGGACGTGTCCGCCGGCGACCCGGTAAGCAGCGTGAGCCGGCCGGTGCTGGCGGGCGGCGACGCGGCGGCGACCGTGCCGACATGCCAGGCGGGGATTTTTTCGAGGGCTTGCAACGCCGGCAGGAGCCCCGACCAGATGCCCCAAAGACAGCCCGCCAGCGCCAGGCCATAAACCCAGCGCAAAAGCCGTCGGGACTGGCCCAACAACGTCAACAGTTCGGCCTGCGTCTCGTCTTCGGACAAGGTCACTTCGCGCGGCTCCGCGCCGCCTTCGGTTTCCTCCGCGCTGCGGACCTTCCGGGCGTGGGTCATGGCCAGGCGCCGGCGCGCCAGGTACACCCACCGGAACAACAGGGCGCTGAGGAGTTGGAGGCCGAGCGCGATGAAGACGCTGGCCAGGAAACGCAGCCAGAGCTGCCGCGCGGAGTAGTTGTAGCCCAGCGCCGACGCGAGCGCCAACAACAGCGGCACGCCCACGGCCGTGAGGTGGGCCAGACGCCGCCAAAAGCGCAGGCGCCGGGTGTTGCCGCTTCCGCCTCCGAGCGTGGAGGCGCCCAGGCCGCCATCCGGCCGCAACAGCCAGTGCGCCAGGCCCGCAAAAACCAGCGTCGTGGGAATGAACGCCAGGCGGTTCGACAAACCCTCCGCGATGTCGCCCTCGAACAACTGGTTCATGGCGCTCAGCGCCGGCACCGCCCACATCAGCCAGCCCAGCGCTTGCCGGAGCAGGCGCGCGTCCGCTTCCGGGAGGCGAAAGTGGGCGACCGCCAGGCCATCGGGCCGGCAAACCTGGCGCAGGAATTCCCACACCATGATCGCGATCGAGAGCACCTTCAGGGCCTGGCCAAGCTGGGCCAGCCCCGTCGTGTGGCCGGTGTTCGCCTCCAGGCCGGCGCGCCACCCGATCAACCACAGAAGCAGCGGAATTGGCACCGCCAGCAGGAAGGTGTGCAGCAGCGCGACGAGGGTGGGCGCGATACTCGTGTTGTGGCCCTGCCGGGCCTGGGCGGAGGCTTCCGACAACCGGCGCTTCAGGCGCGGCCGCAACACCAGCAGCAGCACGACGCCCAGCACCGATCCCATCCCGCCGGCCAGCGCCTGCGCGGATTCGCGGGGGATCATCCGCAACGCCTGCCGCCATTCGGCCGAGGTCAGCACGGCCCAGATGGCCGCCGCCTCCCGGCGGGCCGTCTGCCAGTTCAACGGCTCGGCGCTGCGAATCCACAGGATGCGCTGGTCGAGATACTTGGCGGTCGCTTCGTCCTCGGTGGCCGCCTGGTTGAACTGCGTTTCCAGCCGCAACAGCAGGCCCAGATAGTTGTCGTAGTCGCGGATCAGATTGGCCAGCAGGTCGCGCTGTTCGCTCACCAGCGTGCGGGCCTCGTCCGTCAACGTAGCGCGCCGTTCCGCCGTCACGTCGGCGGGCAATTGGGCCAGCAACGTGCCCACCGTGCGCTCCACGGGGTCCAGCGCCTGCCGCGCGTCCACGGCGGTGAACTGCGCGATTTGCGCCTCGCTGATGGCGGTCTGCTGCCGCTGGGCCTGTTCGCGATAATCCGCCGGCGCCGTCAACGCCGCGCGCTGGCGACGCAGCAGCAGGCCGATGGCGTAATTGCGGCTCAAGCCCACCCGTTCGGCCGCCTCCACACGCGCGCGCAGTTTTTGAAACACGATCCGCCGGATGAACAGGTTCGTGGCCACGGTCTCGAGGCGCGCCGAGGCGTCGCGGATGTGTTCGGCCACCACGGCCCGTTCGTGTGCGATGACCGCGTTCGTGTCCGCCAGGCGGGTGAGCAGCGGCTCGTTCAACTGCTCGATCCGCCGCCGCGTTTGTTCCGCGCGCGAACTGGCCTGCAACGTCTCCTGCCCGCGCCGGCGGTTCAACAGGTCCACCAACAGCTCGCGCTCCTGGGCCAGCGCGATGAGGTGCTGCCGCGCCACGTCGAGCCGCAATCGCGGCACGTCCGCCGTGGCGTTCAGGTTTTTCGCCTCTTCCTCGTAACGGGTTTGTTCGGCGTCGCGATACTGGAGGCGGCTTTGCAACAGGTCGCGACTGGCCTGGCGAACCTCCGCGTCCAGATTGGACGGCGGGCCGGCCTGCAATTCCTCGCGCGCGCGGTCCCGCGCCGCCCGCGCCTCGCTGACGAGCCGCGCCAGCTCGGCCAGGCGCGCCGCGCGCCGCGGCGGTTCCTGGCCCAGCGTTTCCTGCTCCTGGGTGGCCGGGATGAGGGTGGCGTCGAGCGTCGTGAGCCGTTGCTCCAAGACCGGCAAGGGCGCGTTGCTGGCCGCGCCCAACGTGACGGCGCGCGGCGCCGCCGCCAGCGATTTTTGCAGTTCGGCGACGACCGCGGGTGCGTTCGTGGCCTCGCGCCGGAACCGCGCCGCTTCCTCGAGCTGGCGTTCGGCGTCCTCGAGGCGTTGCTGCGCTTCGAGGTACAGACGCAGCGCGTCCGCTTTCACCGCCGGGGCCAGGTCGGTGCGGTTGCTCAGTGCCGCCGCCCGCAACTGGACTTGCTCGACGGTGAGCCAGTCGTTGGTCGCAGCCAAAGCGCCGCCGGCCGGGGGTGGGTTTGTCGGTTGCGCCGTGAGCTGCCCGGCGACGAGGCGGGTCAGGATTCCCCAGACCAGAACCGCTCGCGAAAGCGCCTTTGGTCTGCGCGGAGAACCCGAACCGGGTCGGTTCATGTTTGAACGGCGAGCAGTTGGCGGATTTGCGCCACCGACGCCGTGCCGGTGGTGCCGAGCTGGTGAATCACGATCGAAGCGGCGGCCATCGCCAGTTCCATCGCTTCGCGGAGGTTCGCGCCGGCGGCGAGCGCGCAAGTCAGGTTGGCGGTGACCGCGTCGCCGGCGCCCACGATGTCGATCTCGCCGCGCAAGGGCAGGGAGGGCGCGTGTTCGACCGCGCCCTCCGGCGCCGCGCCCACGATGCCGCGTTCGGCCAGCGTGACAAAGACGGACTGCCGGTTCCGCGCCGCCAGCGCGCCCGCCTGCCGCTTCACGGCGTCGAGTTCCTTGAGCTCGCCTGTGCCCGTCAAGGATGCCAGCTCCGCGCCGTTCATCTTGAACGTGACGGGCGGGAAATCGCGCAAGCCCCGCCGGCTGTCGGCGATCACCAGCTTCGCCGGATTTTCCCGCGCGACCTCGCCGAGCGTTTCCAGGACGCGGCGGGTCACCACGCCGGTGTCGGCGAAGTCCACCTGATCCATCACGATGATCGCGTCCACCTGCGCGGCGAGTCGGCGCACCGAGGCGCGCAACCGGTCTTCGACTTCGCCAGGCGTCGGCGACCAGTTTTTCGAGTCGAGGCGGTTCAGCTCGCGTGGCGGCTGGCCGGGTTCGAGCACGAGCGGCTTGCAGTAAGTGAACGTCCGGCGCTGGGCGGTGGGCAGGAAGTGGTCAAGCCGCACGCCCGCTTTGGCCTGGAGCGCGCGCTGCAACTCGAAGCCTTCGCCGTCTTCGCCGCAGAACCCGACCGGGTAGATCGCGCCGACGCCGAGCGCGACGAGGTTGTTCAAGATCGTGCCCGCGGCGCCCGGCTGGCTGCGGACGTTGACGACGTTGTGCACCGGCAGGCCGGTCTCGAGCGAGGTTTCCGCCCGCGCCGGGTCGATCTCGAGGTAGCGGTCGAGGCAGAAGTCGCCGACGATGGCGACGCGCAGTTGCGAGTAGCGGGAGGTGACGGCCGCGAAGCGTTGATCATTCATGGCGAAGGCATTCAGGTCGGCACGAGTTGGCGCCGCAGTCAAGGCCGGAACCGCGGTCGGGAGAGCATAGGTTCAAGCCAGCCATCGCTCGTAGTCCGCATGACTGCCAATCCAGATCCATACCCAACCTGCCTCAGTTTCCAGCGCCAGGGCGCGATAGTCGCGGGTCACACGTGCCGACCACAAATCTGCGCGCACTTTCTTGAATCGAAGGGAACGGTGTCGCGGGTCACGCAGCCAAAGCTGATAGCAGCGCTTCGCACGTTCTTGGACGACAGCCGGGAGACGGTCGAAAGCCCGCCAGAAATCCGGATGGGCTCGCGACTTCACCGGGGAATGGACGTCGTCCGGCCTTTGGCAAGATCCTCTCTGATGCTCTGCAGCTTGCGCTCCAAGCGCCCGCCGGGCCGGACGTCACGTTCCAAGTCGCGGTCCCACTTGTCTTCCAGTAGCGCGTCGAGAAATTGCGCCAACTGGCGGACCTTTTCCCGCGGCAGTCGCTCGATGGCGGCCTCAATCTCCTGTACCGTGCTCACGGTGATACGCTACTTGGGAAGCGCAGCGACGGCAACGACCTTCTCAGCAGCGATTCAAAGCCGGCGCTTTTCGCAGCGCGTGGAACAGGTGATGCAGAAACGCCACGTTGTCGCACTGGACGTAGTGCATCGTTCCGCCCATCCGCGAGTAGCTCTTGCAGAAACGCAGGTAGTACGCCGGGTTGTCCCGCGGCGGCTCCCCTTGCGTCCAATCCCAGCCGCCGCCGTCCTGCAAGTCCACCACGTAGAGGTGGTGACCGCTGACGATGGGCCGGCCGGCCTGGAGGCGGAGGTTGTTCACGCAACTCAGTGCTTTCTCGAACACCTGCGGCCCCATGATGGCGGAACCGATCGAGAGCACCACGCCGCCGTCGAGCGTCTCGACCGACCCGGCGAAGTGGCAGAAGTCGAGTCCCGCCGCGCGACCGATC
>JAKCAB010000605.1 GCA_021839785.1 bacterium
CTTTCGAGCGCGAATTGATTTCGCGAACCGCCCGCGCCGTGCTTGTGAAAGGTCCCGGTTTGTGCCATTACCAACCCGGTCCCAACCAGCAACCCCGATCCGCACATGCACGCCTCGCCTGGACATTCGAAAAGCGGCGATTCGATCCGGTGGCGGGTGCGCCCGCGTCGCTCGTCGGCATCGACGGCTGGAATCGCGGGCGAGGGTTTTTCGATTACGGCCCGCGCGGCCTCGCTGCCTATCTTGCCGCCATGACCGCAACGCATTCCGTTACCTCGGCTGGTTGTCGGCTCAATTCAGTGCACTCCGAAGTTGTCGGCGCGCCGGCTTCCAGCCGGCTTGGCGAGTGCGGCACCGTCTCCGCGTTCGGCGACGCCCAAAGCCGGCTGGAAGCCGGCGCGCCAATAATTGGGTCGCTCTTCGCACCATCGGATTGGGGGCGTACCACCTGTCCAAACTGAAACGACCATTCTCATTCTGACGCGTATGGAACAAATCCTGATCCTCATTCCCATCAGTCTGCTCGCGATGTTGTTTTGGGCGGTCATCGGTCTGGGACTGCTTCGCGGCCGGGTCCGAAAGCTCGAAACCGACCTGGCGACCCTGAAGGCCCGTCTGGCGGTCATGGCTTTGGAGGCTCAGAACAAAGCGCAGCTCGCAGCCGCTGAAACCAGCGCGTCGCCGTCCGGCGTCGGCGAAGTCTTGGCCCGACGCGCCGAAACACAGCCCGCTGGCCTGGTGGCGCCGCCGTCGCGGGTTGTGCCGCCAACCATTCGGCCGTCCGCGCCGCCGCCAGCCATTCCAGCCCGACCGGCGATGCCCCGGCCCGCGCCGGCATTCACCGAGGCGCCAGTTCCCGTTCCCGTATTGTCAATCACGCCGGCTGGCACTTCGGAGTTCGCGCCCGCGGCGGCGGTTTCGGAAAGCAAGCGGTTCGGCGGCCTGAACCTCGAACAGTTCATGGGGATCAAGCTGTTTGCCTGGATCGGCGGATTCGTGGCGTTCCTGGGCGTGGCGTTTTTCGTGAAGTACTCGTTCGACCAAGGCTGGATTTCGCCGCAACTGCGTGTGGCCGCGGGTTTCCTCACCGGCCTCGGCCTGCTGGCTGGCGGCGCCAGGCTCAAGCGCCAAGCCTACCAGGTCGCCGCCCACGCGTTGTGCGGCGCCGGCGTCGTGATCTTGTACGCGGATACGTTCGCGGCCCGCACGTATTACGACTTGATCGGCCACTCCACCGCCTTTGCCTTGATGGTGCTGGTCACCGTGGCGGCGTGTCTCCTGGCCATCCGTTTGCCGGCGATGGTGGTCGCGGTGCTGGGCCTCCTGGGCGGATTTCTCACGCCCGTCCTGCTGAGCTCGAACGTGGACCGACCGCTGGCTCTGTTCGGTTACATCGCGATCCTCGACCTCGGCCTGGTGGCGGTCGCGCTCAAGCGGCGTTGGCATTTTCTGGTGGCGATGGCCGCGGTCGGCACGGTGCTGATGCAACTCGGCTGGGCCGGCAAGTTCTTTGCGGTTGAAAAAGTCTCAACCGCGCTGGCGATCTTCGCCGCCTTCAACGGCCTTTTCCTCGGAGCCTTCGTGCTGGCGCAACGCGCCAAGCAGGCCAACAACTGGTGGGCCGGCGCGGCGGCGGGCCTGCCGTTCGTGACGTTCGCGTTCGTGCTGTCGCTGCTCAGTCACTCCGAGTTGGGCACGCGGCCGGGCATGATCTACTCGTTCCTGCTCGTCGCCGACCTCGCCCTGCTGGCGCTCGCCTTGTTGCGGCCATCCTGGAGTCACGCCCATTTGCTGGCGGGGACCGCGACGTTTCTGCTGCTCTCGGTTTGGACGTGCGGTCACCTGGAGGCGGCGTTGCTCAACTGGGCGCTGGGCGGCTACCTCGGTTTTGCGGTCCTGCACTCGGTCTTTCCGGTGGTCTTGCGTCGAATCCATCCCGCGGCTGGACGCGTCTGGCTGGGGCACTTGTTTCCGCCGTTGGCGCTGGTGTTGGTGCTGCTGCCGTTGTTCCGTGAATTGACGGTGCCCTGGCTGGTCTGGCCGGTGGTGCTGCTGGTGGACGCCCTGGCGATCGGCCTGGCGTTGCTGACCGGCGCCATGCTCGCGGTCCTCGCCGTGCTGGCGCTCACGGTGGCCGTGACGGCGGTCTGGATGCTTCAGGTGCCCGCCGAGATCGCCTCGGTGCCTTCGCTGCTGATCGTGGTGGGCGGCTTCGCGCTGTACTTTTTCATCGTGGGCCTGACGTTCGCGGACCGGATGGTCGCCCGAGCGGAAGCCGCCGCTGGGGGTTCAGCCGATGCCACGCCGTTGCCCGAGTGGCTCAACCTGAAGGGCGACCGCACCTTGTTGCTCGCGCAAATCCCGGCCTTCGCCGCGATCCTGCCGTTCCTGCTGTTGATCATGGCGGTGACGCGACTGCCACTCGTGAACCCCACTCCGGTCTTCGGCTTGGCGCTGGTGCTGGTGGCGATGCTGCTTGCGACGGCGCGACTGCTGCGCGTGGACGTACTCGTGCCGCTGGGCTTGGGTTGCGTGCTGGCGCTCGAATGCGCGTGGCACAACGCGCGGTTCAGCCTGGAAGCCGCCGGCGCCACGCTGACTTGGAACCTGGTTTTCGCCGCCATTTTCCTGGCCTACCCGTTTCTGTTCCGCGCGGTGTTCGCGGAACGGACCCTGCCTTGGGCTACGGCTGCGCTGTCCGGACCGTTGCATTTCTTCCTGGTTTATCGCGTGGTCAACCTGGCCTGGCCAAACGAAGTCATGGGTTTGTTGCCGGCGGCGTTTGCCGTGCCGATGCTCGCCGCGCTGGCCAGTGTCCTCCGCGGCTTGGCGGGGAGCGGTCGGAACCGCACCAGTCTGCTGGCCTGGTTCGGCGGCAGCGCGCTGTTCTTCATCACGCTGATCTTCCCGGTCCAGTTCGAGAAACAATGGATCACGGTCGGCTGGGCGCTCGAAGGCGTGGCCTTGCTGTGGCTGTTCCATCGTGTGCCGCATCCGGGCCTGCGCGGGTTGG
>JAKCAB010000216.1 GCA_021839785.1 bacterium
CTGGACAAGGACTTCCGGCCGGCGATCACCAGCACTCGCAACGCCGTGCTCTTCGCCGTCGCGCTTCAGCCGGATGGCAAAGTCTTGGTGGCCGGCGATTTTGCGCTGATTAATGGGGTGCCGCGGCGGAGCCTCGCGCGGCTCCAGACCGATGGTTCGCTGGATCCTGGTTTCGACGCCGGCGAAGGCGTGACGGGACTGGTTTTCCGGCTCGCAGTTCAACCGGAGACTGGCGATGTCGTGGCGGCCGGCCAGTTTGGCGCTGTGGCTGGCCAACTGCGCACTTCGTTGGCTCGGCTTCACCCGGATGGCACGCTCGACGCGGGCTTCCAGCCTCAAATCAGCGGGCCGGACGGCTGGTTCATCGGCGCAATGGTGCTCCAACCGGACGGGCAAATCGTGATTGGCGGGAATTTCGATCACGTTAACGGCGAGCCACGCAACGGCCTCGCCCGCCTTTCCGCCGACGGCGCTTTGGACGAGACGTTCGATCCCGGAGCGGGCCTCAACGGCGGGACCGCCTATGACCTGGCGGTACAGGACGATGGTCGGTTGTTGGTGGCTGGCGCTTTCAATCATGTGGGTGACGTGGCCAGCACTGGAATCGCCCGGGTGGAGCCAAACGGGGCGGTGGACCTGACGTTCATGGGCACGCTGTCGGCGGGGCAGAACCCAGCCGCGGTGTATGCGATGGCGCTGCAGCCCGATCGGGAGATCGTGATGACCGGCGCGTTCGACACGGTGGACGCGGAACTGCGCCCCGGCATCGCCCGCCTCCAAGCCGATGGCCGCCTGGACGCTGGCTTCGACCCCGGCGCAGGCATCGAGGGCAACGAAACCGCCGTGCATGACCTGGTAATCTTGCCCGGCGGGGAAGTGGCGATCACCGGCAGCTTCGACGCGGTGAGCGAGACTCAGCGCAACGGCCTCGCGGTCTTGGGCACGAATGGCGCCGTGAATGCCGGGTTCGATCCGGGGCCGGGTCTTGAGCCGGCCGACAGTGCGATCGGCAACATGTTGGCTGTGCAACCGGACGGCAAACTGATCGCGGTCGGCCAGTTCGCGCAGGCCAGCGGCACTCCGCGGCATTGCCTGGCGCGGTTCCTGGCCGACGGCAGCGTGGATCCCACGTTTTCCACGACGAACTCGTTTCTCGAGTTTGCCGGCGAAGTGCGCGCCGCCGCGGCTCTGCCCGGAGGCCAATTACTCGTGGGCGGCGACTTCGATCGCGTCAACGGCGAGTGGCACAACGGCCTGGTCCAACTCGCCCCCGACGGCGGGCTCGCTCCCGGTTTTGACGCCGGCCTGACCAACGGCGCGACCATCGACGCGATCGTCGTGCAACCGGATGGCAAACCGGTCATCGGCGGTGCGTTCGACCGCGTGGGCGTGACCACGCGCAGCAATCTGGCTCGTTTGAACTTGGACGGCTCGATCGACGCCACGTTCGGCGATGCGCAACCGGACGCCCCGGTTCATGCGCTGGCGCTCTTGCCGGACGGCTCGGTCCTGGCGGGGGGCGAATTCGCGGTCGTCAGCGGCACGCGCCGGTTTTGCCTGGTGCGCGTCTCCACCAACGGCGAGGTGGACCTGGGTTTCGACGCGCGGTTCGAGATGCCGCTGGACCAGCCGGCCATCCGCGCGCTCGCCGTGGAGCCGGACGGCCGCATCGTCGCCGGCGGCTACTTCGATCAAGTGGACGGCGAACCGCGCCAAAACCTCGCACGCTTGAATGCCGACGGCTCGCTGGACCCCGACTTCGCCGCGAACCTCGGACTGTCCGGACCGCCCCCGGTGGTGACCAGCGTGGTGCTGAGGCCGGACTCGAAGTTATACGTCGGCGGATCGTTCACCCGGGTCGCGGGCCAGTCGCTACCCGGAGTGTTGCGGCTGCTGGCGGATGGCTCACTCGATCCCACGTTCATGCCGGGTGACAACTTGGCCGGTACGGAGGAGCCCGCGGTGCGCAGCCTCGCCAATTTGCCAGGCGGCGCAATCGCCATCGGGGGCGAGTTCTTCAGCTTCGCCCATGAGCCGGTCGGGAATTTTCAAGTGCTGGCTACCGACGGCAGTTCCGGCCCGGCTGCCAACTGGCCATCCGGCGCGGACAACACCGTGTCGGTGGTCTGCCCCGTCGCCCCCGACCGCCTGGTCGTGGGCGGGACTTTCACGCGGTTCGCCGGCGAAACGCGGCTCGGACTCGCCCGCATCAAGGTCGGACCGCCCGAGCCGGTGTACCGGGTAGTCATTGCGCGCGAAACCGGCGAGGTGACCATCCACTGGGAAGGCGGCGGCCGGTTGCTCGAAGCGGATTACGCGACCGGCCCCTGGCATGAAGTCGTCGGTGCCACCAGCCCTTACGAGACGCACACAACCGGCGAGCTTCGTTTTTACCGTTGCGTGAGGTAAGCCCTCTTCGCGGGTCGCCCTCCGCTCGGCAACCGTTCGCGAGTCAGACGCCGGCAAGCGTGGAAAGCGCGGCCGTCACTGCTTCCGTGTCATACACGCAGCCGCCCCAAGTGCCGCCGCCCAACTGCTGCAACGCCGCCCACAGCCGCGTGTCGGCCGGCAGTTCCGGCGCCGGTGCCAGACCGGGATGCGGCGAACGCGCCGCCAGCACCGCTGCGCCTTCCTCGGGTGAGCAACAGCGCTCACCTTCGCCCACGAAATCCACGGTGCCTTCGAGCCGGTTCCGGTCGATGACCACGCGAATCCGGTCGCCATCGCGCAGCTTGCCGATCGGCCCGCCCGCCAGCGCCTCCGGTCCCACGTGGCCGATGCACGCGCCGGTCGAAACGCCGGAGAACCGACCGTCGGTGACGAGCGTCACGCGATTGCCGAAAGGCAGATGTTTCAACGCGATCGTGATCTGCGCCGTCTCTTCCATGCCCGTGCCGAGCGGTCCGATGCCCGCCAGGACCATGACCTCGCCGGCTTGAATGCCGCCGGCCTTGAGTGCCTGCATCGCGGCTTTCTCGGAGGTGAAGACTTTGGCCGGGCCTTCGTGC
>JAKCAB010000102.1 GCA_021839785.1 bacterium
AACCGGTGTCCATTGGTTTGGAGCCATTCCAGAACGCGACTCAAGAACGCCTAACCAAGCGGTGGCAGTGGGGGGACTGGCGGCGGGGCACGGTCGCGAGCCTGGACCAATGGCAACGCGAACTCCGCGCCACCAACGATTCGCGTTTCGATGCCCGGATGGTCATGCGCTACGTTCCGCCGAGAAACGTGGCATTGACTCGCGCCCTGCTCGGCATCACCGATACCGATTGGCTCGCCTTGCGCGCCCGGCCGGCGGGTACGCCGCTCGAAGATTTGCAGTTCCTGCTCCAAAAACACCAAGCCGAACTCGACGAACTCCGCGCCGCGGCCCGCCGGCCTTACGCCTTGTTCGAGGCAGGCGAGTTCGATCCGAGTATTGCTTTGCCGCGCTACGCGATGCTCAAGAGTCTTGTTTTCCCCTTTCGCACCTCGGCCTGTGTGGAGCTGGAGGCTGGCAACCCCGACGCTGCCCTCGCCGACATCTTCACCGTGTTCGCCCTCGCGGAGGCCGCCGGCAGCGAACCGGTCTTGATTGGTGGGTTGGTTCAGATCGCCATCACCGACTCCAGCCTCCAGCCGGTCTGGTTTGGGTTGGCCCGGCACCGCTGGCAGGAGCCACAATTGGCTCAACTCGAAGCGCGTCTGGACAAGATGAATATCGTGGCCGACATCCAACGTTGTCTCCGGGGCGAGCGCACGTATGCCCTCGCGCTCATCGGTGAGGGCAAGGCTGGCGGCGGCAATTCAAGCCCAACCGACTCGGCCATGATCAAAGCTTTTGGGTCGTTGCCCGCGGGTTTCCGATACCAGAGCGAAGTCCACATCGCCCACGCCGTTCAATTCCTGATCGACAAGTTCGATCCCGCCGGGCCTTCGGTGAACCTTTCGACCGACATGGACCAGGAGGTCCGCGACTTTTTCCAGCGGCGAACGTTTTACAACACCCTTGCCTACATGCTCCTCCCGGCGTTGTCCAAGGCCGTCGAAAAGGCCGCGTCCGAGCAGGCCGGCGTGACGTTGGCCCGCGTAGCCTGCGCGCTCGAGCGCCACCGTCTGGCCACCGGTGGTTACCCGGAGCAGTTAACGGAGCTGCAGCCAAAGTTTATCGACCGCCTGCCGGTCGATCCCGTGAATGGCGAATCGTTGAAATACCGGCGCGAGGCGCCCGACCGGTTCGTGCTCTACTCCGTCGGTTTCAATCTCAAGGACGACGGTGGCCAACCGGGGGCCACGTCGAAAGGCGCGCCCGACATGCGCCAAGGAGATTGGGTCTGGCGTAGCGAGCCGATCGCGAATTGAAGTTGCACCCTGGGTGCCTGGCTCGGCATTTGCCCGGTTGCGCCCAAGCCCAAGCTCTTCTCCGCACTTCGGTTGCCTGGTCGGCCCGCTTGGGCTGGATCGCCGTTGATGGGCCATCGGCCCGCCCGCCTTCACCACCTTGGCGTGGACCCGCGAATTCAAGCTGGCCCGGCCCGGCCTGGTTCCAGCGCGATCCGGGTTTTGGTTGGACGTTGCGGGCGCTTTTGTTAAAGACAGCCGCATCGCCACCATTACATGAACCGACTGAGCCTGTTCCTTGGCCTCGCGTTGGCCCTCGTTCCTGCACGGGCGGTCGTTGCCGGGCTGGAGTGGCAGGCAGGTTCGGGCTTCCGGTCCGCGGCGCTCGCGGTTCCAGTCGGCGGCAAGACGGGCTTCACGATCCTGCCGCCAACGCAGACCGGCGTCGCCTTCACCAACGCGCTCGCCGAGGACCATTACCTCACGAACCAAATCCTCCTCAACGGCTCCGGCGTGGCGGCGGGTGATGGGGATGGCGACGGCCTTTGCGATCTGTATTTCTGCGGTCTGGACGGATCGAACGCATTCTACCGGAACCTTGGCAACTGGCGCTTCGAGGACATTACCGCGTCCGCCGGCGTCGCCTGCGCGGACCAGCCGTCATCCGGCGCGGTGCTCGCGGATGTCGATGGCGATGGCGATCTCGACCTGCTGGTCAACGGCGTCGGCACCGGCACGCGGCTGTTTCTGAACGACGGTCACGCCCGTTTCACCGAAACTACGCGCCAGGCCGGGCTCCTGGGAGGAACCGGCGCGACGTCGATGGCGTTGGCGGATATCGACGGCGACGGCGACCTCGATCTTTACGTGGTCAACTATCGCACGACCACGTTCCGCGACGAGCCGCCGAAGCGATACAGCGTCGCCACCGCGAACGGAAAGTTCGAGCTGGTCGCGGTGGATAGCCGCCCGCTAACGGCCTCAGACTTGAAAGGCCGGTTCAGCGTCAACCGCGAAACCGGCGTCCTCGAAAACGGCGAGGCGGACGTGCTTTATCGCAACGACGGGCACGGGCACTTCACGCCGGTGGACTGGACCGACGGCACATTCCTCGACGAAGACGGCAAACCAATGGCCGTGCCTTACGACTGGGGGCTCTCGGCAATGTTCCACGACTTAAACGGCGACGGTGCGCCGGACCTCTATGTTTGCGACGATTTTCACTCGCCGGACCGCATCTGGATCAACGACGGCCAAGGGCGCTTTCGTGCGATCCCGCGGCTGGCCGTCCGGCAGACGAGCATCTTCTCGATGGGCCTCGACATTGCGGACGTGGATCGCGATGGCCACGACGACTTCTTCGTCGCGGACATGTTCAGTCGCCAACACGCGCGCCGGCAGGTGCAGTTGATGGAGCGCCAGCCGATGGTGCTGCCGGTTGGCAGACTGGACGATCGACCCCAGTACTCGCGCAACACGCTTTTCTTCAACCGCGGCGACGGCACTTTCGCTGAAATCGCCCAGTACGTCGGCGTGGAAGCCTCTGACTGGACGTGGTGTCCGGTGTTTCTGGACGTGGATCTGGACGGCTTCGAGGACTTGCTGTGCATCACGGGCCACGTGCGCGACGCCCAGAACATCGACATCGCGCGGCGTATCGACGCGCTCACGCACAGCCAGAAGCTGTCCTGGACCGAACAACTGCGTCTGCGCCGGCTGTTTCAG
>JAKCAB010000198.1 GCA_021839785.1 bacterium
CGTCAGGTTGACCCGGTAAATGTCCACCTCCTCCTTCTTTACGAGGTAAAGCAGGAGGTCGAGCGGGCCTTCGAAGACCTCGAACTGGACTCTGTAATCCACCATGCCAGGACGCGGCGCGTCTCACCGGATTCGGGCAGGCTACCGGACTGGCCTGCCTTTGGCAACGGCGACGCAGGCCGCGCAGTTCCTGCGGCTCGGCGAAAGCAAGCTTGCCAGCGCCGGCGGAAGCCGCTCCCATCGCCGCGAACACGCCATGAATCGCCAGGTCAACGTCGGCTACCTTCTCCTCATCAGTCTCGTCGCCGCGTTCGGCGGCTTCTTGTTTGGCTACGACACCGCGGTGGTGTCCGGCGCCATCGGATTCCTCAAGGCGCACTTCCAGCTCTCGGCCGAACTCACGGGCTGGGCGGCGTCGAGCCTGCTGGTGGGTTGCATGGTGGGCGCGCTGGCGGGCGGGCCGATGGGTGACCGGTTCGGGCGCAAGCCGAGCCTCATTTTCTGCGCCGCGCTGTTCGCCGTCTCGTCCGCGGCGTCAGCGCTGCCGAATTCGCTGGCGGCATTCGCGTGGTCGCGTTTCGCTGGCGGTGTGGCCATCGGCGCGGCCTCCATGCTCTCGCCGCTGTACATCGCCGAGATCGCGCCGGAGCGGATTCGCGGCACACTGGTGGCGTTGTACCAGCTCGCCATCGTGGTGGGCATCCTCGTGGTGTTTTTCATAAACCTGAAAATCCAGCGGCTCGGCGACGAGACGTGGAACACGCATACCGGCTGGCGGTGGATGTTCGCCTCGCTGGTGTTGCCTTCGGCGCTGTTCGGCGTGTTCATGGCGGTCGTGCCGGAAAGCCCGCGCTGGCTCATGAAAATGGGGCGACGCGAGCAGGCGCAAAGCGTGCTCGAACGCATCGGCGGACCGGAGAACGCGGCCCGCGAGCTGGCGCAAATCGAGGACGCGCTCCGGCAGGAGGAAGGCCATTGGAGCGAGCTGTTCACCACCGGCTACCGGCGGGCGCTGGCGATCGGCATCGCGCTGGCGGTTTTCGGCCAGTTCAGCGGCATCAACGCGATCATGTATTTCGCGCCCGAAATCTTCAAGGCAGCCGGCTCGGGCACTGACTCGGCGTTTGCGCAAACGGTGATCGTGGGCCTGGTGAATCTGGGTTTCACGTTCGTGGCGATCTGGCTGGTGGACAAGGCGGGGCGCAAGCCGTTGTTGCTCGTCGGCACGTTCGTGCAGGTGCTGGCGCTGGGTTACGTGGGCACGATGTTCGCGCTGGACTGGAACGGAACGCCGTTGCTCGTCGGCATTTTGGGCTTTGTGGCGGCGTTCGCCGTCGCGATGGGGCCCATCCCGTGGATCGTCAATTCGGAGATCTTCCCGACCAAACTGCGCGGGCGCGCGATGTCGGTGGCGATCTTCTGTCTGTGGCTCGCGGACTGGATCGTGACACAGACGTTCCCGATGCTGCGTGAAGGCATCGGCCCGGCGTGGACTTTCTGGGTCTATGCGGCGTGCAGCCTCGCCAGCACGGTGTTTGTGCTCGTCTGGGTGCCCGAAACCAAGGGCCGGACGCTCGAAGAAATCGAGGCGAGCTGGCGGCGGACGAGCTGACGACTGGCGGAATGTCCCATCAAAAAACCCCGGAAGCGTCACGACGCGCTTCCGGGGCTGGAGCTTTTGGGCCAGCCAGGCAACGCCGCAGCGACCTCAGACCACCTTGAGCTTGCCGCCATAGACGGCGTGCTTGCCGAGCTGCTGCTCGATGCGGAGCAGTTGGTTGTACTTGGCCAGGCGATCGCTGCGGCTGAGCGAGCCGGTCTTGATCTGACCCGCGTTGGTTGCCACGGCGATGTCCGCGATGGTGGCATCCTCGGTCTCGCCCGAGCGATGGCTGATGACCGCCGTGTAGGCGTTGCGGTGGGCGAGTTCCACCGCGTCCAGCGTCTCGGTGAGCGACCCGATCTGGTTGACCTTCACGAGAATCGAGTTGGCCACGCCAGTGTCGATGCCTTGCTGGAGGAACTTGACGTTGGTGACGAACAGGTCGTCGCCGACGAGTTGCACCTGCTTGCCCAGCTTGTCGGTGAGCTTCTTCCAGTTCGTCCAATCGCCTTCGGCGCAGCCGTCTTCGATCGAGATGATCGGGTACTTGCCGCACAACTCGACATAGAAGTCCACCAGTTCGTCACCGCTGACGGTCTTGCCGGTGCTCTTCTTGAACGTGTAAGTGCCCTTGCCCTTGTTGACGAACTCGCTGCTCGCGACATCGAGCGCGAGGTAGATCTGCTTGCCCGCCTTGTAGCCGGCGTCCTTGATGGCGGACAGGATGGCCTCGATCGCGTCCTCGGTGCTGTCGAGTTTCGGCGCAAACCCGCCTTCGTCACCGACTGCCGTGCTGAGCCCCTTCTTTTTCAGCACGCTTTTGAGCGCGTGAAACGTCTCCGTGATTGCGCGCAGGCCCTCGCTGAACGAGTCGAAGCCCACCGGCATGATCATGAACTCCTGGAAATCGATCGGCGCATCCGAGTGGGCGCCGCCGTTGATGACGTTGGCCATCGGCACCGGGAGCACCTTGGCGTTCGGGCCGCCGAGGTACTTGAAAAGCGGCTGGCCGAGGCAGTTCGCGGCCGCTTTCGCGTTCGCCAGCGAAACCGCCAGAATAGCGTTCGCGCCGAGCTTGGACTTCTTGAAGCCGGTGCCGTCGAGGTCGAGCATCGCCTGGTCCACGGCGAGTTGATCCAGCGCGTCCTTGCCTTCGAGGGCCGGCAGGATTTTGTCGGTCACGTTCTTGACCGCCTTGGAAACGCCTTTGCCGCCGTAACGTTGCTTGTCGCCGTCGCGCAGCTCCAGCGCTTCGTCCTCGCCGGTGCTGGCGCCGGAAGGGACCGCCGCGGTGCCAACCGCGCCGCTGGCCAGGATCACGTCCACCTCGACCGTCGGATTGCCGCGCGAGTCGAGGACTTCGCGGGCCTTGATGTCAACAATCGTGCTCATAGTTCAAT
>JAKCAB010000110.1 GCA_021839785.1 bacterium
AGCACCGGCCCGTCAAACAACAACACCAGCCGATCCACCGTGCTCTTCAATTCGCGCACGTTTCCCGGCCAGGTGTAGCGCTGGAATTTTCCGATGAGCGCCGGTTCGAGCGTCTCGAAATTCTTGCCAAAGCGTTCGTTGGCCAGGCGCAGAAACGCCAGTGCCAGTTCGGGAATGTCCTCCGGACGGGTGCGCAGTGGCGGCGCCTGCAAAATGATTTCCGCCAGCCGGTAATAAAGGTCCGCGCGGAAGCGCTTCTCGACGATCTCCATGTCGAGGTTCCGGTTGGTGGCCGAGATGACACGCGCCTTGACGGTGTACTCGTGTTCGCCCCCCACGCGCCGGGCCCGCCGCGTTTCGAGGAAGCGGAGCAACTTCGGTTGCACGCCCAGCTCCATCTCGCCGATCTCGTCGAGGAACAACGTGCCGCCATGCGCCTGCTCGACCAGGCCGGGCCGGGCTTTCAACGCGCCGGTGAACGCGCCCTTCTCCACCCCGAAGAGCTCCGCCTCGATCAGGTCCTTGGGAATGGCGGCGCAGTTCAGCGCGACAAAGCTCTTTCCGTGACCCGCCTTGTGCAGGGCGGAAGCCACGCGCTCTTTGCCCACGCCGGATTCGCCCTGGATGAGCACGCACACGTCGGTCGGTCCCAGGCGGTCGATCGTCTGCCGCAGGCGTTGGATGGATTCGGAGCGGCCGATGAGCACGTCCTCCGCGCGCAGCGGGCGCCCGCCGTAAAGCTGCAGCCAGAGCTTCTGATTGGAGGCGGCGTTCATGAGCGCGTCGCGCCAGCGCGGGTCGCTGTCTTCGGTTGCAAGCACATCATGGGCGCCGTCACGCAAGCAGCGTGCCACCTCCGCGGTGGACACGGTTTCGATGCCCGCGAGGTACAGCCGGTTGGCCTCGGCCAGCTTGACGCGGAGCCGCGGCCAGGTGCTGGCGTTCATCGCTTGAGCCGGCAGGAAATACACGACTTCAGCGCTTTGCGGGGTGAGCTCGGTGACCACTCCCTGGCTGAACGGGTGCGCGGGAAAACCCAGCCGCTTCAATCGGGCGGTGAACTCGGTTGGGAACTCGGCGGGATAGAGAATTGTTGTCATGCAGATGCAATGCGAATGTAGTGCGCAATGGCATTGGCGGCAATGCAGTTTTAAGTGCCGGCGGCAACGCGGGCGGGAATTCACTAGTAAATGCTGCGGATTTGCCGTGCCTCGGGCACTTGGCAAGCGACCTGCGTTACGGTCCTCCCGGATATGAAATGCATTGCCTGCTCAACACGGAAACCAGGGTACCGGCTGTGGATTCTTGGTTTGAACTTCCTCGTTGCCGCCGCCGCGCTGGCAGACGACTCATCAGATAAATACGCCGACGGCAAACCTTCACCCATTCAATCGAAGGTCCGGCCCTTCGGCCTGGACATTGTCGGGCCGGTGATGCGGGCCGGTTCGGATGCCACGGCGGCGGACTTCCAGAAGAACGCCCTGCCGGGCATCACTGCATTCGTCAACGCCACTTTGCCGGAGAGCCAGGCGCTGAGCGACTCCGCTAGCCTGCTTGACCCGTCGAAGCTGAGTCTCAAAACTGCGGCCGACGTGCGGGTATATTTCGTCGGTGAAGGCGCCAGTTACGCGAACACGCTCGGGTTCAACACGACCGGCGCCGGGGTGACTTCCGGGGATCCGCAACTCATCTTTCCGAACGCCACGAGCAGCGCTTCGCTCACGGACGGTACGTCCGGACGGCGCAACGCCAACAATCCCTTGCTGCCGGGCGATTTTGTGAACCTGGGCCAGATGGCCGCCGGCACGCAGCTCGATTTCTTTCTCATCGCCGACGGCGCCAACGGCGGCACCAAAGTGTACTCGACGGACTCGTCAGCCAATCCCGACGGCCTGAACCACGCCGTGGCCTTCGCCTACGCCGTCCCGGACAGTCCTTACCTTATCATGGGGTTCGAGGATCTTTACGGCGGGGGGGACCAAGACTTCAACGACCTGGTCTTTGCCGTGGACCTTGGCGCGGCGAACATCGCGCAACTCACCGGCACGCCTGAACCGGCGCTGTTCCTGACCTTGGGCACGTTCGGCGCCGGACTTTGGTGGATCAAACGGCGCCGCGACGGCACCGGTCCAACGGTCGCTTGGGCCAACGTTTGAGCAACGCCCGAGCGCCCCAGGCCTTATGAAAAAGCTCCTGCTTGGCAGTGCCGTGGCCGGCGTCCTCATCCTGGGAGGCGTCTTCGGAGTCCGCACTTGGCGCGCGCACGTGGTGAACCGACTGGAGACCCGCGCGTTCGCCCGCGCCACGAAGCTGCTGCAGGACGGTCAACCCCAGGCAGCGCTGGCGATCGTCGACGAACAGGCGCGCGCGGCCGGCCGGTTTGCCTGGAGCGCGCTGGAGTTGAATGCCCTGGTGGCGGGACGCGATGTGCCGCGCCTGGTCGCCCTTTACGAACAGGCGCCGCAACGCGTGCTGGCCAACGAGGAAGCCTCGTTGCTGGTGGCGCGCGCCTTGTTCGCGGCCCGCCAGCGCGAGAAATACACGAAGCTTCGCGACGCCTGGCGCGGACGCGAAGTCCAGCCCCAACTCTGGCTCGCGCTGGACGCCGACGTGCTGAGCCTCGACGGCAAGCCGCAGGCCGCCGAGCGCCTGCTCGCCAGCCGGAAATTCAGCGGCGAAGCCGAGGCCACGCGACTGGAGCGCCTCTCGCTTTACGCCGCCAAACGCAGTCTTTACGAGGCCTGGACGCTGCTCGACCGGGCCGCCGCGCTCGCCCCGCGCAACCCCGACATCCGCTCCTATCGCGCGCAGATTCTGGAAGCGATCGGGAAACCGGCGGAAGCGCGGGTCGAGTACGTGGCCGCGCACGTTGCCGATCCGAAGAACCCGCTGCTTCGCGACGCGCTGGCCGAATTCTACCGGCGGCAGGGCAGTTACGACCTCGCCCTGCAAACCTGGCGCGACGCCTTGAAGTTGTCCGCGCCGGATTTCATCGGGTTGAAG
>JAKCAB010000218.1 GCA_021839785.1 bacterium
TTGGTCATCAAACCCTACCTGCTCGGCATGACCCGGAGCGAGTTGCTGGCCATGATGGTGAGCGGCATGGCCACGCTGGCGGGCGGCGTGTTGACCGTCTATGTGGGGCTGGGCGTCAGCGCCGGGCACCTGCTCACAGCGAGTGTCATGAACGCCCCGGCCGCCTTGTTCATCGCCAAGGTGCTCCTGCCGGAAACCGCGCAAAGCGAGACCGCCGCCGGCGTGCACACCGAGCCGCCGCGCGAAACCCACAACAGCATCGAGGCGCTCTGCCGTGGCGCCGGCGACGGCATGACGCTCGCGATCAATGTCCTGGCGATGGTGCTCGCCTTCGTGGCCGTGGTGGCACTGGCAAACGCCGTGCTTGGCTTCGCGCAGGAAAAGATCTTCGCGCTGATGTCAGTGTCGCACCCGCCGGTGACGCTCCAGCAGTTTGTCGGGTGGCTGAACGCACCGTTCGCGTGGCTCATGGGCGTGCCGGCGAAGGATTGTCTCGCCGTCGGCGGGGTTCTGGGCGAGCGGGTCGTCCTGAACGAATTTCTCGGCTACCTCTCTCTGGTGGATTTGCAGAAGACCGGCACGCTCGATCCGCGCAGCGTCACCCTGGCCACGTATGCGCTGTGCGGCTTCGCGAACTTCGGCAGCGTGGCGATTCAAATCGGTGGCATCGGCGCGCTGGTGCCGCCGCGGCGGGCTGACCTGGCCCAACTCGGCTTGCGGGCGATGGTCGGGGGGCTGCTGGCCTGTTACACCACCACCGCCATCGTGGGCATTTTGTTGTGAAGCGGAGGCGGTGAAATCGCTTTTCCTCCCGGCGGCTTCGGCCTAGTTTGTCTCGGTTCCTGGCATGAATCTGGCCTGGCGAATCTCGGTTTGTGTGCTGCTGGCGGTCACGGCGGTCGTCTGCTCGCATCGATTTCTTGTGAGCTACAACCGCGCTGCCCAGCGGGCCGCTCAGCGTTATGACACCCCGGAGTTGTCCGCGACCGAGGCCGCGACCGCGGCTGCAGCCAGCGAGGCCACTGACACGAACGCGGTCGCCGCCGGCACCACGAACGCCACCGTTGCCGCGGCGGGCACCGAGACGAATGCCCCGGCGACCAACGCGGTTCCCGGCGCGGCGCGACCTCCGCAAGGCCCGGCCGTCGCGGAAGATTCGCCCAAAGGACTTTACGCCGCGCTGGCGCTGGGTTCGTTGATCGGGTTGGGTTTGATGGTCGGCCGCGAGGTCGCGAACTACATCGGTTACCGCGTCCAACGCGAAATCTACGGCGAAGCCAGCGAGCCGGTGGGTGACCCCGAATACGACGAAGCCGAGCAGGTCTGGGCCAATGGCGATCACCTCGAGGCCGTCCGGCTGTTGCGCGATTTTCTCAATAAGAAACCGCAGAAGCTCCACGCCGCGTTCCGCATCGCCGAGATTTACGAGAAGGATTTGCACAACCCGCTGGCTGCCGCGCTCGAGTACGAGGAAATCCTCCGGCACCAGTTCGACCCCGAGCGGTGGGGTTGGGCCGCCATTCACCTCGTGAACCTGTACAACCGGCTGGATCAGGCGGCGAAGGGCGACGCTTTGCTGCAGCGGGTGGCGGCCGAGTACAGTCAGACCGCTGCCGGTGCCAAGGCACGGGAACGGCTCGGGTTGCCGGAACAAGAAGCTGCGCCTGCCGAAGGCGAGGCCGCCTCGCCCCCGCCCGATGACGGCAGCTTCCGGCTGCCGCCCGGCTTCAAACCCAAGTGAGCCGACCGACACCGGCTTGCGCCCGCGCCGTGTGCTGCTAGGCTGGGGCGCGGTTGTGCGGGGCGAGGATTCCTTCGCCCCCAACCGGTCACGACTCACAACGCACGATCCGATGTCTGATTCCTATTTGCAGAACCTTTTCGCCGAACGCATCGGCGGCCGGCAGTACGGCAAGTCCTCCGCCATCTACAAGTTCGAGAAGATCAAGCGCGCCAAGCGCACGGCGCTCGCCGCCAATCCCGGCTCGGAGATCATCGACATGGGCGTGGGCGAGCCGGACGAGATGGCGTTCCCCGAGGTAGTCGCCACGTTGCACGCCGAGGCCCGCCAGCCGGCGAACCGCGGTTACGCCGACAATGGCGATGCCGTGCTCAAGCTGGCGGCGGCGCGTTACCTGGACCGCGTCTGCGGCGTGCCCGACATCGACCCGGAGACCGAAGTGATCCACTCCATCGGCAGCAAGGCGGCGCTGTCCATTCTGCCGGCGGCGCTGGTCAACCCCGGCGACGTGGTGCTCATGACCACGCCGGGCTATCCGGTTTTTGGGACGCACGCGAAGTACTATGGCGGCCAGGTGCACAACCTCCCGCTCACGGAGGAGAACGACTTCCTGCCCGACCTCGAGGCCATCCCCGCGGACGTGCTCGCCAGGGCGAAGGTGCTGGTCATCAATTACCCCAACAATCCGACCGGCGCCTCCGCCACGCCGGACTTCTTCGCGCGCGTGGTGCATTTCGCGAAGCGCAACAACCTGGCGGTGATCTCCGACGCCGCCTACGCCGCGCTGGTGTTCGAAGGGCAGCCGCTCAGTTTTCTGTCCACGCCCGGCGCGAAGGACGTGGGCGTGGAACTGCACTCGACGAGCAAGAGCTTCAACATGACCGGCTGGCGCATCGGTTTCGTCGCGGGCAATGAACTGCTCGTCAAAGCGTACGGCGACGTGAAGGACAACACCGACTCCGGCCAGTTCCTCGCCATTCAACACGCGGCGGCGTACTGCTTCAACCACCCGGAGATCACGCAGTCGATCGCCGCCAAGTATTCGCGGCGGATGGATGGCCTGGTGGCGACGCTGCGGGCGGCAGGCTTCAACGCCCGCAAGCCGCGCGGCAGCTTCTTCCTCTACGTGAAGGGGCCGCGGGCGGTCGTGAAAGGCGACGGCTCACGAAGCGAGTTCAAGTCCGCCGAGGACGTCTCGCAATGGCTCATCACCGATCGGCTGATTTCGACCGTGCCCTGGGACGATGCCGGCGCGTAC
>JAKCAB010000306.1 GCA_021839785.1 bacterium
CTTTGGGACGGCCCGCAACAGGCCTATACCACCGGTTTTATCAGCGGTGTAAATCGCAGCGTCATTCGCACCTTGGTGGGCGCCTACGAGATCGTCACCTTCCCGATCCCCAGCTACGATCCCTGGCTGCGCCCTGGTAACCGCTTAATGCCGGACGCGACCGTGGATCCCGTCTATCCTGACAGCTACCAGCCCGGTCTGATGGCGGACGGCGTTTTCGAGACCGATGTCAACTTGGGATTCTCCGGCGGCGACACTGCGCCATTCATTCCGGGCAGCCGCTTCCGCATCTTCGATTACTAAACAGGCACGCACGATTTGGCGCCGACGCCCCGCGTCTGGCGCCTTTTTCGTTTATGCACCTCGAATTGCCGTCGCCGTGCAAGATCAACCTGCTCCTGAACATCCTCGGCCGGCGACCGGATGGGTTTCACGAGCTGGAAACCGTCATGCACCCGGTCGCACTCTGGGACACGCTACGCGTGGAAGCCGCCGCTGAGGGAATCGGTCTGACCTGCAATGACCCGCTGGTTCCCACCGGCGAAACCAACCTGGTCTGCCGTGCTGCCGCGGCATTTCTCCAAGCCACGGGCCTGCAAACCGGCCTTCGGTTCCAACTCGAGAAACGGATTCCCACCGCGGCCGGCCTTGGTGGCGGCAGCAGCAACGCCGCGACCACCCTGCTGGGTTTGAACCAGCTCTGGAACCAACCGCTCCCACCCAGCGGGCTGGCACGCCTCGCCGCAACGCTTGGCTCCGATGTGCCGTTCTTCCTGCATGGTGGCCCGGCCCTGGCCACCGGCCGCGGCGAGCAGGTGGAGCCGGTAGGTGAATTGCCGGCGATGCGGGGCGTGTGGGTGCTGTTGATCCATCCCGGCTTCGGTGTCGCCACACCTTGGGCCTACCGACAGCTCGCGAACTTTCCGGCGGCCCTCAACGGCTGGCCCGGTCGCGCGGCGCGGCTGGTTGAAATCCTGCGAAGCGGCACGCTTACTGAGGCGGCCGGCGATTTCTACAACTCGCTCGAGACCCCGGTGCTCGACAAGTACCCGATCCTCGGGCTTTACCAGGAATTCTGCCGGGAACACGGCGCGCTCGCGGCGATGATGTCCGGCAGCGGCTCTACCACTTTCGCTTTGACGGCCACCGAACAGGTGGCGCGTGAACTCCGCGAGCGGTTCGTGGCGCGCTTCGGAACGGCTTGCTGGACGGCGGTCGTCCCGCTGCGAACCGCGGCTGCGTGAAGGGGTCGGCGGCTCGACACTGGCCAGTTACCCGAACGGGGCATAAGGTGGCGCCCGTGAACGCGTTGGCGGAATACTGGCTGCGCGCGGCAGCATGGTTCAGGGATCTCACCGCCCGCCGGTGGCAGCAATTGCTGGGCTGGCGCGGCCGGTGGCGTTCGCGTGAAGACACCGTCAACTTCATCCTGGCCGGGCTGGTTGGCGTGTTAGGTGGCCTCACCAACAAGGCTTTCCTCTTCCTCACCGACTGGATGAAGCTCTTCACCCTCAAGCGCTCAGGTGACCCCGCGGAAATCGCCGAATTGTTGGCGCCCTGGCTTCGCTTCGCCGTGCCCGCCGTCGGCTCGCTGCTCGCGGGGCTGACGCTGTACTGGGGCCTGCGCTGGATGAAGAATCGCGGTTCGACGAACCTGCTGGAAGTGGTGGTGGCGGGCGATGGCCGGCTGCCGTTTCGGCCGAACATCATCAAAACGGTTTCGTCGCTCATCAGCGTGGCCTCCGGGGCCTCGATCGGCCGCGAGGGCTCGATCGTGCAACTTTCGGCCACGCTCGCGTCGAAGGCCGGGCAAATCATCTCGTGGCCGCCGTATCGGTTGCGGTTGCTGGTGGCGTGTGGGGCGGCAGCCGGTATGGCTGCGGCCTACCATGCGCCGATCGCCGGCGCGGTGTTTGCTGCGCAGATCGTCCTCGGCAACTTTTCCATGAACCTGTTCGCGCCGCTGATCTGCTCGGCGGTGGTCGCGGCGGTGCTTTCACGCAACTTTTTCGGGATCGAACCGCTTTACCTGGTGCCAGGCCTGGAGGTCGGGAGGAATCTGGACCTGCCCTGGTTTGTCGTCTTGGGCGCTCTCTCGGGTTTGCTGGCCGCGGTTTTCCTCAGGCTCCTGCAACGCAGCGAAGCCTTCTTCGATTCGCTGCACCAACCCATTTACCTCCGGCTCCTGATCGCGGGTTTGGTGACAGGCGCTCTGGCCATGGAAGTTCCGGGCATCTGGGGCAATGGGTACGCCGTGACGTCCCGCCTCCTGGCCGCGCATCCGTACTACGGCGTCGGCATGGTGGCCCTCCTGCTGCTCGCCAAGCTCGCCTCGACGGTGGTGACGGTCGGTTCGGGCGCGGTCGGCGGGGTTTTCACCCCCACGTTGTTTCTCGGGGCCGCGTTGGGTTACTTGTTCGGGTACGGATTGCAGGCCGCGAACCTGACGCAGGCGCCGGTGGGGACGTTCGCCCTGGCGGGCATGGGCGGAGTGGTGGCGGCGACGACGCACTCGCCCTTGCTCGCGGTGATCATGCTGTTCGAAATTTCGCTGAACTACTCGCTCATGCCCGCGTTGATGCTGACGTGCGCGGTGGGAACGCTGGTCGGCCGCCGGTTGCACGCCAATTCGGTTTACACCGAACCGCTCCGCCAGAAAGGCTTGCTGGGCGAAGCAGAGACCGATCAGCTTGGCACCGCCAGCCAGCAAACCGTCGGCGATCTGATGCACGAACCCGTGCCGCCGGTGGCGGAAACCGCGACCTTCCAGGAACTGGGTCAGCGCTTCCTCAGCAGCCCGTACAACTTCCTGCCGGTGGTGGACGCCAACCAGCGGCTCACCGGCGTGATCGCCTTGCAGGATTTGAAGGCGTACCTGAACGCCGGCCAGGAATTGCAGGCGGTCATCGCGTTCGATGTCATGCGCCCGCCGCCGGCGTGTCTGGTCCCGCACCAGCGGCTCCACGAGGCCTTCCCGGTCCTGCTCTCCAGCGAACTC
>JAKCAB010000309.1 GCA_021839785.1 bacterium
TTTCCTGACTCGAAAGCTTGCCCGTCCTGCCGGCACAGGACAAGACGCAACGCCGCTGCCATCGCCGGCGCACCAACGGCACAAGTTCGCGTGGCGGGTGCGAGGGTGAGGCCCAAACTGGCTCCGCTCTGGCGGAACCGTGCGGGTGCCGGTGGTGAGGCTCGCTTTGTCGATGCCAGTGGGAACCGAACCGCGGATGCTGGGGACGTGGCTTGCGGGCGAGCGCGAGTGCCGGCACTTTGCGCGGCATGGACGATCTCGGCCACTTGGACGAACTCATGATCTGCCGGCTCGACACCAGCCGTCGGCAGGTTTCGCCGTGCACCATTGTGATCTTCGGGGCGAGCGGCGACCTCACCGCGCGCAAGCTCATCCCCGCGCTCTATCACCTGCACGGCAAAAAGCTCCTGCCCGAGCCGGTCCGCATTCTCGGCTTTGCCCGCCGGCCGAAGACGGACGAGTCATGGCGCGCGGAACTCTTCGGCGAGCTGCAAAAGTATTCGCGCACCCAGCCGGTCGATGTGGCGCGCTGGGAGGCCTTCGCCGCCAACCTCGGTTATTGCCAGGGCGACCTGAACGACCCGGAATCCTATCGCCGCCTGGCCGCGCGGCTGAACACGCTGTCGCCCGCCGAATTGGGCCGCAATCGCCTCTTTTACCTGGCCACGTCGCCCAGCCAGTTTGCGGAAGTAACCGAGCGCCTCGACGCCGCCAGTCTGCTGCACCGTGACGAGCAGCCGCCGTTCTGGCAGCGCGTGGTGGTCGAGAAGCCGTTCGGGCATGACCTCGCTTCGGCGCGGGCGTTGAACCAGGAACTCGTTCAGTTCGCCCATGAAGGCCAGATCTTCCGCATCGACCACTACCTCGGCAAAGAGACCGTCCAGAACATCCTCATGTTCCGGTTCTCGAACGCGATCTTCGAGCAACTCTGGTCGCGCCAGTCGGTGGATCACGTCCAGATCACCGTGAGTGAGAAACTCGGGGTGGGCGCGCGCGGCGGTTACTACGAGGAAGCCGGCGCGCTGCGCGACATGGTGCAAAATCACCTGCTCCAGGTGCTCTCGCTCGTGGCGATGGAACCGCCGGTGTCGCTCGACGCGGAGGCCATCCGCGACGAAAAGGTCAAGCTGTTGAAATCGATCCGGCCAGTGGCACCGGAGGCAGCCGGCCGCCAGGTGGTGCGCGGTCAGTACACGGCCGGCCAGGTCGATGGCCAACCCGCGCCCGCCTACCGCCAGGAACCCAAGGTGCGGCCGGACTCGAACGTCGAGACCTTCGCCGCGCTGCGGCTGCTGGTGGACAATTGGCGTTGGGCGGGCGTGCCGTTTTATCTCCGCACCGGCAAAAATCTGCCGCTCAGCGCGAGCGAGGTGCGCGTGCAGTTCCGGCCGACGCCGAACGTGCTCTTCGCCGCTCAGTGCGGGCCGCGACTCGACGCGAACGTGCTCACGCTCCGGCTCCAACCGAACGAAGGCATTTCACTCCGCTTCAATGGCAAGGTTCCCGGCGCGAGCATGACCGTGCGGCCGGTCCGAATGCATTTCGGGTACGACGCGGAGTTTGGCGCGTACACCCCGGAGGCCTACGAGCGGCTGCTGCTCGACGCGCTCGAAGGCGATGCCACGCTGTTCATCCGCCGCGACGAAGTCGAAGCCGCGTGGACGTTTGTGGATGGCATCCGCGCGGCCTGGGACGACGCGCCGCTGGGCGAAGGCGAGTTTTATCCGGCGGGCACTTGGGGGCCGGCCGCGGCGGATGAGTTGCTGGTCCGCGATGGTCGCCAGTGGCGCAACCCGCAACCGGTGACCTGAGCGGCGCCGCCTGGCCTGGTGGGGCAAGACTCCGTCGAGCCGTGCATTTGGGCCACTGAGGCGCGGAGACACAGAGTGGGAATTCGGCAAGCAGGAAAGCAGGAAAAGCCTGCCGGCAATTGCTCAGTGTCTGGATTCTCGCTTTCCTGCTTTCCTGAGTTCCAAATTCAATCTTTGTGTCTGGGTGACTCCGTGGCCGTGGCTTGCAGCCGCCTTGGGCGCGTTTGCGGACTGCCGCCGATTGGTTCAGTTTGGCGCTGTCCAATGGCTGAAATCTTCCGTTTTGCTTCGGCTGATGCACTGGCCATCGCGGCGGCGCGACGCCTCGTTGGTTTGATCGGCGACGCGCTAACCAGTCGCACGCCGTTCGTCATCGCGCTTTCGGGCGGCCGGATTGCCCGGCCGTTCTACGAGGCGGTCGTGGCCGAATCGTCGCGGGCCGGAGCAATTTGGAAGCGCGTTCGGTTTTGTTTCGCGGACGAGCGGTGCGTGTCGCCGGATCATCCCGACAGCAATTTCGCCGTGGCGCAGCGGCACTTGTTCACGCCGCTCGGTCTCGCGCCGGGTCAGGTGCTGCGGTTGCGGGGTGAAATCGAGTCGGCGATGGCCGTGGTCGAGGCTGAGCGTGCGTTGCGCCAGCTTGCACCGGTCGAAAATGGTCTGCCGGTGCTCGACCTGGTCTGGCTCGGGATGGGTGAGGACGGCCACGTGGCGTCGCTGTTCCCGAACGCCGGGGTCGAAATCGTCGAAAGCCGCGCGGTTTACCGGCCGGTCATCGGCCCCAAACCGCCGCCGCAGCGCCTGACGCTGACCTTCGCCATGCTGGCCGCCGCGCGCGAGGTGTGGGTGCTGGCCACCGGCCCCGGCAAGGGTGCGGCGTTGGCGGAATCGCTGCGGCCCGACGGCCAGACGCCGCTGGCGCGCGTCTTGCGCGCGCGCACCCACACCACTGTCTTCACCGATCTCGCCGTGGCCTGAAAGCGCGCCACGAACCCGCGTCGAACGCGACGCAGGTCAAGCTTTCGGCGAGCGGGTCTGGACAGCCGCGGCGCCCACCATCAGTTTTGGCTCATGCTCCGTTGGCGAACACTTATCGCAGCAGCCGTAGCGGTGGCCGCGCACCTGGCCGCGCAAAACCTGCCGGACTACGAGCTGCCGCCGATCAACTACTCGACCGCCCT
>JAKCAB010000010.1 GCA_021839785.1 bacterium
TTATTACCGGCTCGATGTCGGCCGCTCGCTTTGGCCGCCCGGCACTGTCTGATTGAACGAACCGTTTAACCCTTCGCTGTGCAATGTCCCAAGTGCTCTCCCTGCTGGAAACCGATTCCGAACCCGCCGCCGTTAGTGCGCCCGCGCCCGCGTCCCGCTCTGCGTGGGTCGAAATCGACGTGGCCCAGCTCCGCACCAATTTCCGCCTGATCCGCGAGGACCTGCCCGCCCGCGTCGGCCTGGCGCCGGTTGTGAAAGACAACGCCTACGGGCACGGCGCGCTCACGGTTGCACGCGCCGCGGTCGAGGTCGGGGCGCGCTTTCTCGCGGTCAACACCCTCGAGGAAGCCGACGAACTCCGGCGCGCGGGATTTCGCACGCCGCTTTTGCTGCTGGGTGAACGGCATCCGGACGAATTGCCGGCCTGCGTGGCGCATGGTTGGCGGGTGTGTGTGGGCGAACTGGCGATCGCGCGCGAGCTCAGCCGGCTGGCCGTGGAGGCCGGCCGCACGGTGGCGGTGCATCTCAAACTCGACACCGGCATGGGCCGCTTCGGCGTGCGCTGGGATGAGCTCGCTGCCGCACTCCCCGAGCTGGTCGGCCTTCCGGGCCTCGAATGGGAGGGCGTTTCCAGCCATTTCGCCATGTCCGACGAGGCGGACAAATCTTTCGCTCTGCTGCAACTCGAGCGTTACCAGGCCTCGCTGCAAAGCCTCATCGAAGCCGGAATTCGGTCGCGTTTCCAGCACCTTTGCAACAGCGGCGGCGTCCTCGATTTGGCGGCGGCTCACTTCAACCTGGTCCGGCCCGGCATCCTGGCGCTGGGCGTGTTTCCGTCGCGCGTGTGCCGGCGCCTTCCCGGCATCGCGCCGGTGATGAGCGTCAAGGCTCGGCTCGTGTCCGTGCGGCGGCTCCAGCCGGGCGACCCTTGCGGGTACGGCCTGCGCTACCACGCGTCCACGCCGCGCCGGATCGGCATCGTGCCGGTCGGCTACGGCGATGGCTTTCCGCGCCTGCGCAACGTGGGCGAAGTGCTCGTTCGCGGGCGACGCGCGCCGCTGATCGGTTCGGTGGCGATGGATGCCTTTGCCGTGGACCTGACCGACGTTCCGGATGCGCAACTCTGGGACGAAGTCGTCCTCCAAGGCCGACAGGGTGGCGAAGAAATCACCGCCCAGGATCTCGCGCGTTGGAAAGGCAGCGTCTCTTACGACATCTTGGCCGGCTGGCGCGCGCGCTTGCCCCGCGTCTGCGTGGGGTGAGCGAGGCTGCGTGCGTTTGATTGGCGGTGGCGCTCACGCTCACGAAGCGGGTGGCGAACCGGCCTTGCTTCTTGCGCGCGTCCACTGCCACGCCAGCCAACCCAAGGCGAGCGTGCCGAGGCCGAAGAGGCTTTCCACCGGCCGCCGCCAGACGGTGAACGTGGTCATCGCCAGCACCGCCGCCACAAACAGCACCGGCACGACCGGCCAGCCCGGCACCGGCAGCGACGGACCTTCGCGCCGACGCAAGGCGATCAGGCCCGCCACGGTCGCCGCCGTGCCGAGGCTCAAGGTGAAGCCCATGTAAGTGAGCAACCACTCGTAGCTGGCGCTCCAGAGCAGCGCCAACGCCAGGCCGGCCTGGAGCGCGATGGCGGGGCGGGGCGGGCCAGCGCCGGCGGCCAGGACGCGGGGCAGGTAACCGTCCGCCGCCATCCGGGCATACACGCGCGGTCCGGCCATGATCAGCGAGGAAATGGAACTGACCAGCGCCAGCGCCACGATGGCCGTGACCGCGTCCGCCCAGGCGCGCCCGCCCAAGGCCTCCGCCGCGAGCCGGCCCACTTCGAGTTTGCCGGCGAGTTGGGCGGTGGGCGCGGCGAAAACGAACACGGTGTTCAGCGCCAGGTAAAGCGCGGTCACCAGGCCGGTGCCGAGCAACAAGGCCCGCGGCAGGGTGCGCTCGGCGTCGCGCACTTCGCTGCCGATATAGACCGCGGCGTTCCAGCCCGAATAGCTGAACGAAATCCAGACCAGCGCCACGCCGAAGGCCGCCAGCGACGCGGGAGCGGCGGTCGTTGGCACTGGTGCTGGCAGGCGCGGAGCGGCCATTGCGGCGAAGCCGGCGATCAGCGCCACCTTGAGGACCACCGCGGCGTTCTGCACCCACGCGCCTCGTTGGACATGCAAGGCGTGGACGGTCGCAAAGCCCAGGACGAGCAACGTGCCGGCAAGCTGCGGCGGCCAGCCCGGCAGCCAGGTTTTGGTGTACTCGCCAAAGGCGAACGCCGATCCCGCGAGCGGCGCGGAGAAGCCGACGAGCAGCGACAACCAGCCGGCGACATATCCCGCCGCCGGGTGCAGGGTGCGCGACAGGAACAGGTATTCACCGCCGGATTCCGGGATGTGCCGCGCCAACGCGCCGTAGCAGGCTGCGCCGAGCGCGGCGACACCGCCCCCCACCGCCCAGGCCGTCAGCACGATCCACGGCGAGTGCAAGTCGGCCAGCAGGAAGCCGCTGGTGGTGAACACGCCCGTGCCAATCATGTTGGCTACGACCAGCGCGGTCGCGCTGAGCAGACCGAGTTGGCGGGGCGGCGACGCGACAGGATCGGCGGCAGCCACCGCGGGAGACGATTTGGGTGAGGGAGGCGTGGCGGAAACGGCCGGTCAAGGCCCGGTTTTGCGGAAGCGCACGATGTAGTTGTCCTTCAGGAAATCGAGTTGCTCGATCTGTTTGAAGCCTGCCGCCTCGATCTCGGCCGAGAAGACCTCCTGGCCGGCGCGAACGTGGTTCAGCGTCCATTCGGAGGTCTTGCCTGGAATGCGTTTGAAGTCCACGAGCACCAACTCGCCGCCCGGCTTCAGCGCCTGGTGAATCGAAGCCAGCGTGTGTTGCGGGTACTCGAAGTGGTGGTAGGTGTCGCAGATGAAGGCGAGGCTGATCGAACTCGGCGCCAGTTCGGTCGAGCGTTCGGTGCCACGCACAGGCTGGATGTTCTTGAGCCCGGCCGCGGTGGCGCGTTCCGCGATGTGGCTCAGGAAGTCCTTCACGATATCGACGGCGAAGACTTTGCCGGTCGGACCCACCCGCTCCGCGAAGAGCATGGTGAACAGGCCGGTGCCGGCGCCGATGTCCGCGATCTGTTCGCCCGGCTTGACCTTGGCTGCGGCGACGATGCGCTCGCGCTGGTCGTAAATTTCGCGGCCTTCGTGCTCGAAGCGCTCGGTCCACTGCGCGACGTCCACGTGCGGTTTCAGGAACTCGGCGTTGACGCCGGGTTTGACGTCCGCCTCGGGCGGTTGAGCCGTTGCGGACGTCGTGGCACCGGTTTGGGCCTGCAGTTGCAGCCCCAACGACAGGGTGGCGAGGGCCTGGAAGCATCGTCCCCAAGGATAGGGTTTGTTCATGGGGGCAAACCGTACCGGCGAAAGGTGGCTTTGGCAAAGCGGCCGATGCGGGAGCGGGATTTCCCGGGCGTCCGGCACCCCGGCCAGACCTCATCAATCATCCCCTGCGGATTGGTACAATTTATGTCGCAATTGCGACAGAATATGTGCCGATGTCTAAGTGCCCGCGAGCAGTTCGGGCGGCGGCGGCGCCAGGCGGAACTCGCTCGCGGCCGCCATCTTCGCGAACGATCCCGCGTGAAAGGCGTCCCGATACTCGGGCATTTCGAGGAGGTGTTTGCCCGGAAGTTGCGTGTCGCGGAGGACCAGGAACTTGAGTTCCGCCAAGTTGCTGGACCACCGGAAGCCGTTGCAGAACTCCAGTCCGGCGAACTGGGTTTTGTAGAGCGCCCGCGTCGAGTAGCAGGTGCCGAGGTGCAAATACTCCACTCCGCGTTCGGCGAAGAATCCCGCCGCGTGCGTCATCATGTACATGCCCAGGTTGCGGCTGAAATGCGCGAGGTCGTAAAACGCGTAGTAGTAATAGGCTACGGCCGGCTCTTCGAGGAACAACAGCGCGGTGCCCACTTCCCGGCCGGACACGGTGTCGGTGAAGAGCAGCAGGTGCGAAATCACCGGCGAGGACATGAGGCTGTCGAGCCGCGCGAAGGACATGACCTCCTCGCCGAAGCGTTGGTCGGCGTAGGCTTTCCAGGCCTGGCGCCGCGCGTCGGTGTAGTCGAAAGCGGCGCGCGGAATCAGTTCCGCGACGATCCCCGCGCCTTTGCGCAGAATGCGGCGGTTCTCCGAGGAAGGCTGATAGTTGGCCAGCGGCACGCGGAGATTTCGGCAAAGGTAGTAACGATCCAGTTGGGGCGAAGCCGGCAGGAAACCGCGGCGGAAGAAGTCGGCCGGCCGCTCGCCGGCTTCCGGCAGCGCCCAGATTACGTACGGGTAGATGTACCGGCTGTAATCCGAGCAGGTTTCGGAGAACACAAGCTTCATGGCTCAAACCAGGCGCGTCACCGGCGTTTTCACGGCGCGGTGCATAGCACGCGCCTCTCGCGTCTTCAACTCCGGGACGTCCGAGCCGAACGGCTGGCAGCGCCGATCGACGCGGGACTTCGCCGAGCGAGGCGATTTGCGCAACCGCGTTTTGCCCGCATTTTAACCGCCTATGCCGAAAGGCGGTTATCGACAAGGCCGGCAGTCATGCACGCAACACCCCTTGTGGAAGGCAGGGTTTCCGCGTTCCGCCAGCAAACCGTTTGGCGGTCGGTCGCGGTTTTTTTGCCGCACTGGCAGTCCGCGCTTTGCGGCCGGCCGCGATTTTGGTAGCGTGCCTTCGGCGTAACTACGACCCGTGGACACCATGAACCCGATCACCTCCCAGCAACTCCTCGACGCGCAGAACTGGCGTTACGCGACCAAGAACTTCGACCCGACACGCCCGATCCCCGACGAAACCTGGGCCGCGCTGGAGCAGACCCTGGTGCTCACCCCCTCTTCGTTCGGCCTGCAGCCCTACCGGTTCCTCGTCATCGACAACAAGGAGTTGCGCCAGAAGCTCCTCCCTCACGCCTGGAACCAGCGCCAGGTGGTGGATGCCGCGCGGTTTGTCGTCTTCGCCGCGCGAACCGACGTGACCGCGCAGGAGATCGACGCCTATGTTCAACTCGTGGCCACCACGCGGGACGTTTCCGTGGACAGCCTCGCGGGCCTTCGTGGCATGATGGCGGGCATGCTGCTGGCCGAGGCAACCAAGTCGTTTGTGCCACATTGGACGGCGCGGCAGGCGTACATCGCCTTGGGCAATCTGCTCACCGCCGCGGCGTTGCTGGGCGTGGATGCCTCGCCCATGGAGGGGTTCGTGCCCGCGGAGTTTGATCGCGTGCTCGGCCTGCCCGCTCAAGGCCTGACGGCGGTCGTTTGCTGCGCTCTGGGCTACCGCGCCGCCGGCGACAAATACGCGACCGCGCCCAAGGTGCGATTCCCGGTGAACGAACTCGTGAACCACGTTTGAGCAGCCGTGGCGCCGTCTCCGGTCGAGACGCGCGGGTAGCGTCCTGATTTCAAATGGGTGGCTGCGCCGCTGCGTCGGCGCCGGGGGATGCGGCAGCACCGACGCCACCAAATCAGGACACTGATGCGCCGCACCCGCTATTGCGCCCGGCAACGCCGCCTTGCTAGCCTTTTGCCATGCGGATTTTGTCAGGCATCCAACCGTCCGGCGCGCTGCATCTTGGAAATTATTTCGGCATGATGAAGCCGGCGATCGAACTCCAGGACCAGGGTGACGCCTATTATTTCATCGCGGATTGGCATTCGATGACGTCGCTGACCGATCCCGCGATGCGGCGCCAATACTCACTGGACGTGGCGCTGGACTTCCTGGCCTGCGGTCTCGATCCGAAGCGCACGGTGTTCTTCCGCCAATCCGACGTGCCCGAAGTGGCGGAGTTGACGTGGATGCTGAGCACGGTCACGCCGATGGGTCTGCTCGAACGCTGCCATAGTTACAAGGACAAGCTGGCGAAAGGCTTGTCCTTCAATCACGGCTTGTTCGCGTACCCGGTGTTGATGGCGGCGGACATCCTCATCTACGACTCGAACGTGGTGCCCGTTGGCCGCGACCAAAAGCAACACGTCGAAGTGACCCGCGACATCGCCATCAAGTTCAACGAGCAGTACGGTGAGACCTTCGTGCTGCCCGAACCGCGGATTCGCGACGAAGTGGCAGTGGTGGCGGGCACGGACGGCCAGAAAATGAGCAAGAGCTACGGCAACACCATCGAGATCTTCGGCGACGAGAAGGCGACCCGGAAGAAGATCATGGGCGTTGTCATGGACAGCCGCACGCCGCAGGAACCGAAGCCGGACGCGGACCAGAACCTGGCGGTGCAGTTGCTCAAGTTGGTGGCGCCGGTGGAGGTGGCGCGTGACTTTGAGGCCCGGCTGCGGGCGGGTGGGCTGGGTTACGGTGACCTCAAGAAGGCGCTGTTCGAGCATTACTGGGACCACTTCGCCGAACCGCGGAAGCGTCGCGCCGAACTGGTCGCCAACCTCGACTTTGTCCACCAAGTGCTCCGCGACGGTGCGGCCAAGGCGCGAGCTCTCGCCGCGACAGTTCTCGGCCGGGCGAAGCGCAACGCCGGGCTAGTCTGAAATTCGCGGGGATTTCTATCCGGATCGAGCCTCGGCGCGGCGGGTGAACCACGCGGTTGGCGCGTCAAATCCTGCCTGCGTCTCCTTCAAAGCAAAGGGCAGGTCAGATGACCCGCCCTTGCGTGAAAGCGAAATGGTTCGAGGCGCTTAAGCCTTGCGGAAACGGCGGCAGGCGCCGAAACCCAACAAACCCAAGCCCGCGACCGCACCCCACCCTGCCGGTTCTGGCACAGGAGCCATACCACTAACTGTCATTGACCACCCCTGACTAGAACCACTCTTTGTCATATTGACACTCCCGGAACCGTCCTCCTCAGAATAACCGCTTTCGATCCAACTTCCGGTCAAAAAAACCGCTCTGCTGCATTTGTCAAAGTGTCGAAGAACTGTAGGTCAAGCTCCAAGTAGATGCGTTGAGATCGAACGTGATATTGGGAGAACCCGTCTTCGTGAGAGTGAGCCAACCGGAAACGGGACCGCCCGTGTAAGAAGTGCCGGCAGTCTTGGTTAGAGTCAGAGGTTTGATCGTGCCCAGCGTGTAGCCGGCCAGAAAGCCGCTAGTGCTATCCGTAGTTCCAATCGAGTAAGTAAACGCGATGGGAGTGGATAATTCACCGAAGCGTTCGGCATTGGACTCGCAGAAAAAGTGCCCGAAAGACCCACGGATCCATCTCCGAGCACCGCCGCCGCAGCCGAACCCCGGAGGGGGCAAGACGCGCCGCGCACGGAAAACTGGTCGAGGGCGGGTCACTTGGGTTTCCTGTTGGGGTGTCGACAAACCCAGCCCACAGCGCATACCCAACATGCCCCACCCCACCGATCATGATCGCTTGAACCACGTCCTGCAACTGCTGACCGAGCAAGGCGCCACCGGCTTCGCCGAAGGCATCCGCCTGCTCGTCAATGAAGCGCTGCGCGTCGAACGCCAGCAAGTCCTCCAAGCCCAACCCTACGAACGCACCGACACCCGCCAAGGTTACGCCAACGGCTACAAATCCAAAACCCTCACCAGCCGCGTCGGCCCCATCACCTTCCGCGTGCCCCAAGTCCGGGGCGAAACCGCTTTCTATCCCAGCGCCCTGGAAAAGGGCCTCCGTTCTGAGCCGGCCCTCAAACTGGCGCTGGCTGAAATGTACGTCCAAGGCGTCTCTACCCGCAAAGTCTCCGCCCTCGTCGCGGAACGCTGTGGCGCCAGCGTCAGTTCCCCTCAGGTCAGCGAAGGCGCCAAACTCCTGGACGCCGAGCTCCCACCATGGCGCGAGCGCACTCTCGGCGCCTATCCCTATCTGGTCTTAGCCGCCCGCTACGAGAAGGTTCGCCGCAATGGCCAGTTGCTGGACTGCGCGGTCCTCCTCGCGCTGGGTATCGGCCCGGACGGCAAACGCGCCCTCCTGGGCGTGAGCGTCGCCCTGAGCGAAGCCGAGGTCCACGGGCGCACTTTCCGCCAAAGCCTCGGGCAACGCGGGCTCTGTGGCGTCGCGTTTATCGTGAGCGACGATCACGTCGGCCTCCAAGCCGCCCGCACCGCCGTCTTCCCGGCGGTGCCCTGGCAGCGCTGCCAGTTTCATCTCCAGCAAAATGCCCAGGCTTACGTCCCGCGTCTGGACCAGCGCGCCGAAGTCGCCCGCGCCATTCGCAGCGGGTTCGAGAGTCCCAGTCGCCCCGCCGCCGAGCGGCGGCTCAAGGAGATCGTCGCGCACTACACCCCGAGCGCCCCCAAGCTCGCCACTTGGATGGAGGAAAACCTGCCGCAGGGCCTCGCGGTCTTCGCCCTGCCCGTGGCCCACCAGAAACGGCTGCGCACCTCCAACGCGTTGGAACGCGTGAATCAAGAAATCAAACGCCGCCCCCGCGTTGCCCGCCTCTTTCCCTACGAAGCCTCCCGCTTGCGCCCAGTCACCGCCCTACTGGCCGAAACCAGCGAAGAATGGGAATCCGGAAAAATCCACCTCAACATGGAATGCCAACCCCAGCCCTCAGTTTGACGCCCGGTCATTTTACAGAAAAAGACTTGCGCGGCCGCAGGTGAGTCACCATGTGCGGAATAGGCTTCGACCTCCGGGCTCAGACTTCAGGAATCCTGTTTAGTGCCAGATTGCCCACGCCGGTGCGGGCTGCACCGTTAGGCCGTTTACCATCCCTTGGCGTGGGGCGAACTCGCCATCGGAGCGTCTGTGGATACCCTGCCGTCTGAGTTCCGCCGCGGCCTTGCGACGCCAATAAATGCTAATCAGTGGCCAAGCGAAGTTTGGCGGCGGGCAGCGTCGGGCGTAGGTTCCGATCACACGATTTGAAACACAACACCAACCGGGGACGGTCGTCGTCCCATTAACCGGAGTTCTTGTCCATGGACAACATCACAACTTGCATCGCCTCCCATCCGTTTTGGGCCGGGACCGCGCCCGAGCAGATCGCCAAGCTCGCCCGCTTCGCGAAACTCGGCCGTTATGGCGTGGGCGATCTCATTTTTCAGGAGCGGCATGAAGCCGATCATTTGTATTTGCTCCATCGTGGTCACGTGGCGCTGGAGGCGTTTCTGCCCGGCACGGGGGTGACCACCGTGTCGGTGCTGGGGCCCGGGGAAGCGCTGGGCTGGTCGTGGTTGTTCGAACCTTACCAGTGGCAGTACAGCGCCCGCTCGGTGGACGCCACCGAAGTGATTGCTTTCAGTGCCACCGAGCTTCGCGAGATGGCGGAGCAGAGTCCCGCCTTCGGCCGGGAACTGGTGACGCGCATGGCCCAGGTGCTCTTGCAGCGCCTGCAGGCGGAGCGGCACAAGCTCAACGAGATGCAGTCGGCGCAAAACCAACCGCTCGCTGACGTTCTGGGCGATTTGGACGAGGAAGGGGAAGCCGCGGTGGACCGTCGTCCTTGATGCGCGGCAAAGCAGCCGAATTCACAACGTGCGGACGGCATGGTTCCGCGGGCCGGGAAAGCCTGGTCGCCAAGGCCGCTGGCGCGTCGGTGCGGCGGGGAGTTACTGGGTCTCGACGCGGAAAAACCGGGCCGACTGTCCCCCCAACGGAATCGTGAAGCGGTAGGCGGAGTTGGCCTGCAGGGTCTGGAACATGGCATCGGCTTCAGCGGTCCAAGGGCCGTTTGGTGAGGGTGCGCTGAGCAGTTGGTACTTGAGCGCGGCCGTGCTGTTCGCGACTTGGAAATCCATCTGGATCTTGCCGGCCACCACGGTGGGGCGAGTGGCAAGCGTAAGCACTGGCAGGAGTGCGCCGGTCGCGGTCACGTTCAGCACGGGGCCCCATTCAAGGTGGTACTGGTTGAAAATCTCTCCGCGCACCGCGAGGGCATAGTCGCCCGCGACTTGCGGCGCGAAGGCAAACGGTTGACCGGCGTTCGCCTCGCCCACGCCGGCACCCCCGAATTCCTGGATGTTGAGGAAAGTGACCTGGTCGAAGTAGAAACCCACGCGGAAGCCGGTCTCCGGAAAGTAATCTCCGCCGGCGTGATGGTAGGCGAACCGCAGGGATACGATCCGCCCAGCGTACTTGGAGAGCGGGATCTCCTCGAGTTTGAAGACCGAATCGCCGCTGCCATTGGTTCCCGCGAGCGAATAGACATCCGTCCACGAGGAACCGTTATCGAGCGACAGTTGCACCTTCGCGAACTGGTTGCTGGTGGACAAGCCCAGCCAGCGCTGGAACTGGATCGCGGAATTGGAGGCGCACAGCAGGGTCCGCTGATAAGTCAGCGTCTGATCCACCAAGGGCACGGGCTGGACCAGGTGGAACGAATAGCCGCCCGCGGCGCGGACATCGCCCGCCCGCGGCTCGTAACCGGGCGAAAGCGAAGCCGTCCAAGCCCAGTTGGTCACGCCTTGTTCGGCGCCTTCCACCACGCTTAAGAGTGAGCGCCGCCCGGCCTGCCATTGGTAGCCAGCGGCAATCGGGACGCTGGTGAACGTGTAGGCATTCGGGTGTCCCACGTACGGTTGACTCGGGCCGTTGACGGTCGGCAAGACCAGGTCCGGTCCAGGAACGTCCGGATCGAATACGTTGACCTGGTACTGGAAGGTTTGTTCGACGCCTCCCAACAGGACGTGATCCACGTTCACCTGATACGTGATGTCCGCAGCGGGACGGGGCGAGTCAAACGCTTGAGTGGGATCGACACCGGCCAGGTACCAGACCACGGCGTTTTCGCCCTCGCCGGTGGCCAATGGCTCCAGTTCCACCGCCACCGGAACACCGTTGCTGGTCAGCGTGATCTGGGCAGCGGAGAAATCCGCGTCCGTGTGCGCGAAGGACCAGCGCGAGCCGAGCAGCGGGTAAGGGAAGTATCCCGGCGGCGGCCAGGCCACGAAATCGTCGCGCGTTGTCGGGCGCGGACTGTAATAGTTCTGGTCCACCACCCAGGTGGCATTGGCGGCGTAGTTCGTCTCCCCTTGGGGAATGTCGCCGCTGCCCATGAACTGCGTTTGCGGATACAGCAGCCACCGGCGATGTCCGACCGCGCCATTGTACAAGCCGAAGTCCTGCATGTATCCGTCGATCGCCTCCGGTCCCGCCCGACCCAACGCCAGGTTCGATTGGCCGGCCGCTTCGGCGCCATCCGCGGAGTAACAAAGCCAGTCCGCCGGCGGGTAATGGTTGAGGTTGGTATTCCGGCTCATCATCAACGCCGCCTGTTGCGCCTTGGCGTTGAAATCGTCCTGGAAAGAAACCCAGGCCGGCACGCCAGCCATCGCGCGGTAGTAGTTGATGCGCAGAGCGACGAGTTCGCGAAAGTCAGGCGCCGTCCCGCCCGCATCGCAATTGGCCCAGTCGCCCACCCAATCCAGGGTTGCTTTCTCGCTCGCACTGTAAACGAGGCGGTAGAAAGCCCGCGCTTCCTCCCGTTTCGAGGTGTCCACCGCGAACAACACCGTGGGTGCCGTCCCTTGGAGTGCGATGCCCCGGTCCTCGCGTGCCGGCTCCGCGGGTGCCGGCGGCGGTGTTCCCAGCCAGAAGCCCTCGGCACGGAGGCCGTCCGCGGCCAGCAAACCGGAGAGAACGATCGGAAGGAGAGTCGATTTGGGAAGACACCCCGCCTCCCACGCGCGCCTGTTCATAGAAAATCCTTACGCTTGGCCATCTTAGCGGGCGTCTTCTTACCGGATCCCCTCCCGCGCGTCCAGTTTGAATGATTGCGCTGATCGGTTTTTGCCCGCCGCCGGTTTGGGGTGTGGGCAGCTCTTCGCTATTTGGGCCGCGGGCAGTCCGGCGGGCCCGTCATCGCCGCAGAGGTCGGATCTCGAACCTCAAGGCTCGACAAGCACCTTGCCCAGCACGAGACGGCTGCGCAACGCCGCGAAGGCTTGGCCGGTTTCGGCGAGTGGAAACACGCGGTCGATCGTGGGTTGGAGCCGGCCCGTCGCCGCCCACTCCAACGTCGCCGCCAGGTCGCGACGCGTCCGGCCGTAGCTCCCGACGAGCCGCTGTTGTTTCACGAAGAACGGCCACAGATTCAAGGTCGGCTCGCGTCCCGCGGTTGCGCCGCAGGTCACCACCGTTCCGCCGCGCGCGAGGCAGTTGAAGACTTGTTCGAGCACGGGGCCGCCGACGTGTTCCACGACCACGTCCGCGCCGCGTTTGCCGGTGAGTTTCCGCACCTGCGCCGGCCAGGCGGGATCGGTCGAGTCCACGGCGGCCTCAGCCCCCAGCCGCAGCGCCAACTCGCGCTTCGCCGCCGTCGAACCGGTGCTGATGACCCGCGCGCCCAGGCCGCGCGCGATCTGGATCGCGGCCGAGCCCACGCCGCTCGCCCCGCCGATCGCCAGCACCCAGTCGCCGGACCGCACGGTGGCGCGGTCGGTCAGCATGTGCATCGCGGTGCTGCCGGCCAGCGTGAGCGCAGCGGCGGTTTTGAAATCGAGCGCGTCCGGCAGACGCACCAGCGCCCGTGCCGGCACGAGGACTTGTTCCGCGAATCCGCCCTCGCACTGAACGCCCAGCAACATCGCGTTTAGGCAAAGCGATTCGTCGCCGCGAGCGCAGAACTCGCACTTGCCGCAAAAGAGGTTCGATTGGACGGCGACGTGATCGCCGGCCCGCCAGTCGGCCACGTCATTTCCGACTGCGACGACTTCGCCGGCGATCTCGCTTCCGGGCGTCCGCGGCAGGACCACTGGGATGGGCAGGGCGCCTTCTTCAAGCCACAGATCGAGCCGGTTCAGGCCGCAGGCGCGGACGCGGACCGAGACTTCACCCGGCCCGGGCCGCGGCTCGGGCACATCGCGCAACTCGAAACGGCCGGGCTG
Source organism: bacterium (assembly GCA_021839785.1). The sequence goes on from JAKCAB010000010.1 coordinate 12,790, forward strand.
GCCGTGAGCGAGCAATTGAAAAGCCTTCACGGCCTCAGCGTGGCGTCTGACACCGCCTGCCGCAAGTCCACCGCCGAACTCCATCGGCGGCGAACCGGCATAAACGCAGTTCGGGATTTGCCCGCGGGCGGCCGCTTCTGTGCGCGATGACTCGGGCGACGCCTGGTGCAGTGCTTCACCGGGCAGTGCGCCGGCCCGCGGATGTTTTTCCTGTTCAAATGGCTCGCGCCGTGAAATGGAGAACGGCGCGCGGCGCCATTTTGCCCGCGCCCATAGGCCCATGCGTGCTCCTCAACCTCGAACCAAACGCCTGGACGTGCGCCCGCTGTTGGCGCGCGGTGACAATGTTTATTCCGCGATCCGGCAGGTCGTGGACCGGCTGGAACCGGCCCAACGGTGCGAAGTGACCGCGCCGTTCCTGCCTTCGCCCTTGATCGAAAAACTCGGCAGCGAAGGCTTTCGCTCCGAGGTCAAACAGGCCGGCGCCGGGGTTTGGACCGTGGCGTTCTGGCGCGATTCCACCTAAACTACGCCGCATGACGCCCGACCAATTTGCCGAACTGAAGCAGGCCGCCATCGTCAACACCCTGCGGGCCTGCCAGCTTTTTTCCGGCCTGGCGACGGCCGACCTGAAGAACGTGGCCGCAATCACGCTGTTGAAGACGCTGGCCAAAGGCGACTACCTGTTTCGCGAAGGCGAACCTTCGCGCGGCTTTTACGTGGTGCAACAAGGCGCGATCAACGTCCACCGCGTCGGCACTTCCGGGAAGGAACAGATCATCCACGTCTTCCGCACCGGCGAGTCCTTCGCCGAGGCGACGCTCGCGACCGAGACCGGCTACCCGGCCAACGCCCGCGCGCTCGAACCCAGCCAGGTCTTGCTGGTGCAGAAACAGGACTTCATCGGCTTGCTGCGGCGGCACCCCGAACTGGCGTTGCGGATGCTGGGGTCGATGAGCCAGCACTTGCGCGTGCTCGTGGGGTTGCTGGACGATCTCACGCTCAAGGACGTGGAAACCCGGCTCGCCAACTGGCTCGTGCGCCGCTGCCCGGACCCGGAAGGCACGCAGCCGGTGGCGATCAGCCTCACGATGACCAAACGCGTGCTGGCCGCCGAGTTGGGCACCGTGAGCGAGACGTTCTCGCGCACGCTCGCCAAATTCCGCGAGCAAGGGCTGGTGGCTGTCAAAGGCCGCGTGCTCACCGTGCTTGCGCCAGCCCGGCTGACGGCGCTGCTCCGCAAACACCTGGGCGGCTGACCCGGCCGCCGCGCCACCAACGATTCGGTAGTGTCCTGGTTTGGTGGTGGCGGTGCGGCCGCACCGCCCTGCGCCGCCGCCGCGGCGCAGCCACCCATTTGAAATCAGGACACTACCACCAACGATTCAACCCGCTTGACTTCGGCGGGACTGAACCCGATGAAGTGCGCGCAACGAATAACGCCATCTATGCTTCCGACTCCTCGTTATCGCTCCACGGCTCGCGCCACGCGCGCGCTTCAAAGCTTGGCGCTGGCTGCCGTTGTTTTGGCGCCTGCCACGGCTTGGCTTTCATCGTGGGCCGCGGAACCGACCGACGTTCCCCAGCGCATTGCCACGTATCCGGACGACGCCGCGTTTCCCGGCCAGGGACCGCTGCGCAGCCGGATGGACTGGTTCCGCAAACTCTGGTGCGAACGCCGCTCGCAATGGTGGCACGATCGCGAGCGCGACCACGGCGCGGTGGTGTTTCTGGGCGACTCGATCACCCAGGGCTGGGGCACGCTGGCGAAGGATTTTCCAGACCTCAAGGTGGCTAACCGCGGCATCAGCGGCGACCTCACGCGCGGCGTATGGTATCGCTTGCAGGAAGACGTGCTCGACTTGGATCCGCGCGCGGTTGTGCTGTTGATCGGCACCAACGACCTGGAGGACGGCGGCGAGCCGGAAGTCATCGTCGCCAACGTGAAGGCCATCCTCGAAGCCTGCCGCCGCCACAACACGAAGATGCCGGTGATCGTGTGCCAAGTCATGCCGAGCGATGCCAGCAAGCATCGGCCGGCCGAACAAATCCGGCGGATCAACGAGCTGCTTGCCGCGGCGGTCAAGGACCAGCCGCAGGTCCGGCTGTGCGATAGCTGGACGATTTTCGCCGACGCCCACGGCAACGCGAAACCGGAGGAGTTTCCCGACCTGTTGCACCCGAACGCCGCCGGCTACGCCAAGTGGGCCGCGGCGCTGCGGCCGTTGCTTGCCAATCTGCCGGCCACGCCCTGAACGGCGAGCCGGTGGAGGCGCGCGGCCGGTTCGCCCTTGACCGTGGGGGCCAGTCGCGGAAGCTGCCCCGCAGCGTCATGAGCAAAACGATCTTCGAGCGCATCTGCGCGAAGGAAATCCCCGCCCACATCGTTTACGAAGACGACCAGGTGGTGGCGTTTCGCGACATCAACCCGCAGGCGCCGGTGCACGTCCTCCTGGTGCCGCGCCGGCCGATTCCGCGCCTGGGGGACGCGACAACCGCCGACGCCATCCTGCTCGGCCATTTGTTGCTGAAGGCGGCGGAGGTTGCCAAGCAGCTTGGGTTGGCCCACGGCTATCGCCTGGTCATCAACAACGGTCGCGACGCTGGCGAATCGGTGCCCCACCTCCATTGCCACCTCCTGGGCGGTCGCGCGATGGACTGGCCGCCCGGCTGATCACGCGCGGCGAAGCTGCCGTTCGATGCCC
>JAKCAB010000476.1 GCA_021839785.1 bacterium
CCAACTCGCGACGTCCTGCATCTTACCATCTCCCCACCACCAAGTGACCGTGTCCCCGGCATACACCAGAACCTCGGCGGGCTTGCACGTGCGCCCAACGGTGCTGACCGCGATGTCAGCGGCCAGCACGGTTCCGGCCAAGGCCAGCGCAGCCATGACCCAGGCCCAAAACAAGCCCCAGCGCCGTACGTCCTGCCGAACGATGGCTCTCGTTGGTGCCCCCTGCCACGGGTTGAGTTGAAGCGGCTTCATTTGCGCGGCGCCAGTCCGCTGTGGCGTTTCCAGCCGAAGAGCAGCGCGCCGCCGAGCACGAGCAAGGCCGCGGCCGACGGCTCCGGCACTTGCACCTGCAACACAGTGCTGTTCAAGCCAACCAGCGGGGCCGCGACGCTTGGAGGGTCAGTCACCCCGCCTGTAGTGACAATGATTGTATCTGAGATGCCATAGCGGAGTCCACGATTCATGGCGTCAGCAAACCCCGTCGCTGGTGCATCCCAGGCGAATACTTGGACCCAGGCGCGCTCGCCCGGGGCCACCGTTGGGATGGCCACCACACCCCCGTCGTAATAACCCGCTTGGCCGATGGGAATGGCGACCCCCACCGGGGCCAGACTGGTCGCAGTCGGGCTGGCATGGAGCTGCACCAGTATCGACCCCGCGGCCGGCCGGCTCACCCCGTCCGGTTCGAGGATGGGTGCGTTTATTCCGACCGGGATCACATAGTTTTTAAACAAAACAGTTCCCTGAGCAAGGGCTGGTAGCGTGCTCAGTGAGAGACAAACGATGAAATTGGCGGTTTTCATACGCTGCGAAACGGTGGAACGGAGCGCCTTCGCCTCCGGCTCTGCGAACATCCTGCCGAGCTCAGCAGAACCACTAAAGCCCGCGGCCGAACACTCCCGCAACGAGTTCTGAGCCGGTCTGTCATGGCGTCCCTTTAATGCCACAGGTTGGCGTGGCGAACAAGTTACTCAGCTACCCCGCCCAGGAAGTCTCGGTCCACGCGCGGGAACGCCCGCTCGGTTTCGCCGTGCCTACCGTCGTCAGACCTTGTGCTCATCGCGGGCCCGGCCGTTCATCCCACCAGCGAAGGTAACGCGCATACGGACCGTCGGAGCCACTGGCGGACGCGACTAGGAAGGCCGGGAGGTAAATCGAGCTCACCCACGCCGGATAACGCACCGTGCGCACCAGGGTAACCCCGGGTACGGCAGGAGCGGGACCGGTGGTGATCACCGTGCCGCAGTAACGCCTCACCGGGCCGAAGCTCAGCAGGTATAATCCGCCGATGAGGAGAATCGTGCAGGCCGTGCGCAGCGAGGTGCCCAGCCACCCCCGGTCGGAGTCCTCAGCGTTTTCGAGCGGCCGCGCGTCCGGTTCTTTCCTGGCTAGCGCTGTCCCGCACTCGAGGCATTCCACGGCTTCCTCGCCGTTCTCGCGCCCACAGTACCGGCAATGCCTCATGGCTGCGGGCCTCACGCGCACCACGGCCGGCGGCGGTCCGGCAACTGGGCGATCACGTCGTTGGCGAACGCCACGTCTTCCGCCACCTGGAAATCGAACATGCCCACGCAGGCGAAGTCCGCGCCGTTGCGAAAGGCATAATCGAGGCCCACCTTGGGCGCGATGGCGCCGGCGGCGAGCACCTTGTAGGCAATCCACGGCTTCGCGATCTTTTGCATCACCGCGATCGTCCGCTCCGGGTCCATGTCGAAGTAGTTGTCGGTGGCGTAATTTTCGATCACCGGCTGGTTCTGGTCCGGCCGCCGGGCGGACCAGTATTTGTTGTGGTGGTGGGTCTTCATGTAGAAGTCCACCGGGATGCGCGCGGCCTCCACGGCTTCCACCATCTCGATCGAGTGGCCGGCGACGCCCGTGATGACGCCTTGGCGGTGGACCAGGTCAATGAATTTGCCGATCAGGTCCAGCCGCTTGTCGAACGTCCACCGGTCGCCGACGTTGCCGACGAGGAACACGCCGGCCGCCGCGTCGTCCACCGCTTGCTTGATCACCTCGTCCAGCTTGTCCTCGTCCGGCACGGCCTGGGCGAGCCATTGCATCCGGCCGCCGCGTTCCTGGTGATAGCGCTGAAACAACTTCACCGCGCGCACGTTGTCCGGGTTGACGATCATGGTGTTGATGCCGTGCTCCTCGCAGATTTGCCAGGTGTCCATCACCTTGGTGTCGGTGAAGTAATGGTTCAGCAGCGAGGAGACGTAGATCAGGTCGCGGGCATGGGCGTAGCCGCCGATGAGGTTGCCGCCGCAAATCAACCGGCTGATCTCCACCTTGCCGATCTTGCCCGTCTCGATCTTCGCCACCGGCCGGATCGTTGGGTGCGATTCCGAAGCGGCGGCGGCCAGGATGCGTTCTTCAAAGCTGAAGGCCGTGGCCGCGGCGGCCACGGTGCCCAGAAAACCGCGCCGCGTCACGTCGGTCGTGCAGGGGGTGGGGCAGGTGCGAAGTGCTTTCATGGCGCCTTGTTAACGCGTTCGAAACCCGTGAGCAAACCTTAAATTCGCATTCGCTTCCCGGATGCTTGCTGGTGTCGGACCGACTTTCCGTCGCGAGGCGCCTGGCCGGTGGCTCGATGTCGGTTTGCGCCTGCCTCGAAGGTTTTTCCCCGAGATCAACACTCTGACGAACCGCGAGCGGCTACAAGGCCAACTAGCCGCGGCACGGCATCGAGGATTCCGGCGAATGGGCTGATTAGAAGGATTGATCTGCATCAATGAACCGTCGCCGCGCTTCCCATAGAGTCGGGGCGTGACAATGAAGCGTCTTCTCTGGGCTGGTCCGAGCCTGTTGCTGCTGTCCGCCGGATGTGGCCGGCACCCGATTCCCGCGGAATCGGTCGCCGCCCCCAAGCCCCCGCCGCCACCCGCCGCGGCCGCCACCGCGCCGGCGACCTTCTCGGACTACCCGGTGCCGGCGAAGCCCGGTGTCACGCCTGAATTGCTCGCCCGTGGCCGGCAGGT
>JAKCAB010000803.1 GCA_021839785.1 bacterium
CAGGGCAGGACCTCCACTAAAACCGCCGCGTGCAAGGCATGAAACCAGATAAACTCGCTGGTCATCGAAATATGTGACAAAAGTGGCATTCACTTCTGCTCTGGCGCATACAAGAACCGGCGACTTGCTTCCGGGAATCGGTGGGTAACCCATTACGACAACGGGCCTCAGCAACAACTCCGTATCAACTCCATCTTTGACGACATCGTAAGATGGAATTTTGAGGTGCGCTTAGGCCGGGAAGTCGAAACGCGGCAAGGTCGTAATTGGAATTCGGGTGGAAAAACGGACCCTTGATATGCCTGGCCTCACGAGGCAGAAACGAACCGTATGTAATGTCAGTGGAGACGATCGTCGTCGCTATCTTCGTAATAGTCCGATTTTCTACGACATGCCGAGCCGTGATGAAAACGCCCCCGCCGATGTGGAAGCAAGTGCCAAAGGCCGGTTCGCACGCGTCATCGGATGTGGTGACGTACGCGACTCCCACCGCGAACATATCAAACAGCTTCCGCTCTGGTGAGAGTTTCTGCGACATTGTGGGCACCTAACAGTAGTATTCGGACAAAGTCAGCGGCGATTTCCGAACTCGTCTCCGGCGAGTTCCCAAGCCGAAGCCTCCACCGGAAAGCGCGGCGTGACAAGCCTGTATTCAATGAGTTACGGCGGACCCCGCAGTGCGCCAGACGGGGTTCGCATAGCCTTGCAGGCGCCCGCGATCGCCCCGCGGCAAGCCCAACTGAGAGTGTCCTTTGCCGTCACGATCTGAAACCGGCTTCGCCTTACGCCGCCTCGTTCCAGCCGGCCTCGGGGTCCCAGTCCTGACGCAGGAGGGCGAGAAGCACCACATCTTCGAACACCCCCCATTTGCGGACGCGCTGTCGCAAGAGGCCCTCGCGCTGGAAGCCCGCCTTGGTCAGCACCCGGCCGGATGCCGGGTTGCGCGTGAGGTGGTGCGCGTGAATCCGGTTCAGCCCGAGCTGGCCAAAGCCGTAATCCACCAGCGCGCGGGTCGCTTCGAGCGCATAGCCGCGGCCCCACCACGGCACGCCGATCCACATCCCCAGCTCGGCCTGGAGATGTTCGCGGTCAATGTCCCGCAGCCCGATCCCGCCGATCAACGCCGGGTCGGGCTTGAACTGGACCGCAAACGCCACCGTGCGACCGGCCGCGAACTCGGCCGCCTGCTGGGCGATCCAGCGTTCCGCCAGGCCTTCCGGGTACGAGTGCGGGATCGAGATCGTGGTGTCGGCGATTTCTCGCGCGCCGGCCAGCTCGCGCAGCCGCGGGGCGTCCGCCGGCATGAACGGCCGCAGCCGCAGCCGCGGCGTCTCGAGGGTCGGTTGAGGGTTCATGCGGGGAGAGCGCGAAGCGGGGTTTACCAGAACTGCCAGGCGCCCTTCCAGACCACCCAGACGCCCAGCAGGAAATTCGTGATCGCGTGCGCGGTCAGGACGTCGCCCAGCCGCTGCTTGTGGATCATCAGGCCCAGGTATGCCAGGCCGCACAGGATGCCGGCGAACCACTGGAAATGGATCAGGCCAAACCCCACCGCGCTCACCACCAGCGGCGTCCACGCCAGCGTGCCCAGCGGCACCGCAGTGAAGTCCGCCTGGATCAAATACCGGTACAGGAACGACCGGAAAAAAGCCTCCTCCAACGGCGGCACCACCAGCGTCGAGCCCGCAATCCGCACGCCCACGAAGAGCCAGCCCAGCGCGCTGCCGGCGCCGAATTGGACGAACGGATTCCACAGCGGCGCCGCGGCTTGGGCCGGGTCTTTGGGCGCGCTCAGGCCGAACTTCACCGCCAGTTCGCCCAGCCGCGGATAGTAAGGATCGAGCCCCACCCAGAGGACACAGACCCCCACGCCCACCGCCACCGCCTCCCAACTGAACGCCCACCGCGCCTCGGTCACGAACGGCCGGGCCAGCCAGACCAGCCACGCCCCGACCAGCGTTTTGGCCAGGTACACCCAGTACTCGGACCCCGCCCCCAGCTTGCCTTGCAGGGTGGTGAGGGCGACGAAGATCAGGTAGGGCAGGAAGCGCGCCATCAACGGCGAGGCGGCGAACGGGTCCCGGAGGAGCTTCATCGCGCGCATTCCAGCCGAACCGGGAGCCGGCGCAAGGCCGAAGTGAACGAGCGCGTGGCCCGCCGGGGGCGCTCCAAAGTCGATTCGGTCCGTTCCAAATTCGAGATCCGAAGACCGAATACCGAAGTAAATCCGAAGTCCGAACTCCCGAATCCACAACGCCCCCGGGCGAAGCAGTCGCCCCTCGGATCAAGCCATTCTCGGATCTCGGGTTTCGAGCCTTGGATCTCAGGGCTGCAGGCATTGTTCGTCCTTCAATCGGCCGGTCTTTAGAGCAGCCCTGGCCGGCCCGGTTTTGACACTTGGCGGGCACGAGCGGCGAGCGTAGGGTCGCCGCCCGCTATGAAACGCATCATTATATCGCTGCTGGCCGCCAGCATCACCACCGGCTTCGCCCTCGCCGCGGATTCCGAGGACGGGTTCGTTTCCCTGATGGACGGGAAGACTTTCGACGGGTGGAAAACCGCCAAGGAAAGCCCCGGCACGTGGAAGATCGAGGACGGCGCCTTCGTCGCGCACGGCCCGCGCTGCCACCTGTTCTACGTGGGCGACACGAAGCCGTTCAAGGACTTCGATCTCAAGGTGGACGTCATGACCGAGCCTGGCTCCAACGGCGGCATTTACTTCGACACCAAGTACCAGGAGGAAGGCTGGCCGAAGTACGGTTTCGAGTCGCAGGTGAACGTCACCCACACCGACTGGATCAAGACCGGCAGCCTGTACGGCATCGTGAACACCGGCCTCACGTCCTGCCAGGACAAGAAGTGGTGGACGCAGGAAATCATCGTGAAAGGCAACACCGCCACCGTGAAGGTCGATGGCAAGGTCGTCGTGCAATACGTCGAACCGCCGGGCGCCGAGGCGGGCAAGGATTTCACCCGCAAGCTCGATGAAGGCACCTTCGCCCTCCAGGGCCACGACCCGAACAGCACGATCCGATACAAGAACATCCGCGTGAAGCGGCTGGACTGAGACCGGTCGGAGAATGTCACGAACGGGCGGCCGTCCTGAGGTGGACGGTCGCCTGTTTGCTTTCAAGAACGGGTCCGTGACTGCCGGGAGCGCAAGTTCAACGCGGCATGGCGACCGGCGCCAACGGAGCGAGCGTGACCGGACCCAGCAGGCCGGACGGCGTGAGCGGCCAGTTCGAGGCGTCGAAGGGTTTGTAGTCGAGGTTCACGAAGTTGATGTCGTGAAAGGTCTTCCACGGCACGCCGCGGCGGTCGAGGTCGCGGATGCGGTTGGCCGAGCCGTTCGTGACTTCGATTTCAAGGAGGTTGTCCGTGGGCTTGAGTTCGCTCACGACCACGCGAAACGGCGGCGCAATCAGCGTGCCCCAATCCTCGCCGTTGAGCCGGACGCGCGCGCTTTGGCAAACCTGGCCAAGGTCAAGTTGCCAACTCGACGCATCGCCGGAAGGCCGCTCGAAGCGCAGCGAGTACCGCGCCGTGCCGGCGAAGCGTTGGGCGTCCGGATCGCCGAATTCCGTCCACGATGCCAGCTTCGCAGTCGTGAACGCCGCAGGAATTATTGGCCCGCCCGCGAGGAATTGGACCTGCCAGGTGCCCGGCAGCGGAACTGGATGCTGCGCTGTGCCACGATACACCCATGCCGCGCCTAGCGATTGCGGCTGGTCGAAGCAGTGCAAAACCACAGATTCGCCGGGCGCAAGTTGGAGAAATACTTCGGGTGTGCCGCCATCGCCTTGGCGCAAAGCAGCCGCGCCGGTGCGACCCGTCATGGGATCCAGGATGACCGCTGACGCCGCGGGCCGGCCGAGGCGAACCCAGCCGTCCATGGCGGCTGTCTCGGTCCGGTTGGCGATGAAATACCAGTACCCGCCTGCGGCCGCGCGCCGGATACACATCAGCCCTTCACGGGCGAACATCGGTTCGCTGGGCACCTGCGCGTTTTTGAGCGCGACCTCAAGTTCGCCGACCCGCACCCGCCCGGCCCCGACCGCGGACTCGTTGGCCGTGCCAGCCGTGGCGGGTGCGCTCAGATGCGCGTCGGCCAGCAGTTGCCTCAAAGCCGCCCGTTCGGCCTCGAAACTGGCGAAGCCCGGCACATCCGCCGGCAGCGATTTCTCGAAAATCACCGTGGCGCCGGCTCGCGCCAGCGCGATCAAGTTCGAGAGTGTGGTGAAGGGCATTAACTGGCACGGCGGCACCACCACGACGCGGTACGTGCCACCGGGAACCTGGATGCCATCGGGCGTGGCGCGGGCGGCGGCAAGCTGCCGGTCAGAAACGTAATCGAACGCGTAGCCGCGGCTCCAGAGGTTCGACGCAGTCTGCCCGATCGGCTGGTCCTCGAACCAATCGCGCGCGTGCACGGTGAGGTTGCGCGCCAGGCCGGTGGAGTTGTGCCAGAACTCGGGCAGCGGCCAGTAGAGCAGGATGTCGTTGTCGGGCCGGCCGTTTTGCAGCACGGACTGGCAGCGTGCGGCGTAGGCGTTGAGCGCGGGCATGTCGCGCCAGATCGAGTTGCGCGGGTTCATTTCATAACTCGCGTAGAAGAGCCAGCCCGGCCAGCCGACCTCGTCCGGCGAATAGCAGGTGCCGTGATAGAACACATGGTTCACACCGCTCAGAAACAGGTCGTCCAGGAGGTATTTCATGTCCGCCAGCGTTTCGGTGAAATGTTCCTTGAGCCAGGTGCCGGTCTCCGCGCTGACGAGCGGCTTGCCCGTAACATGCGCCGCGGACGACGCGAATTTCGCGATCAACTTGCTCCGGTCTTGGTAGAACATCTCCGTCTCGGGAATGTCCGCGACGGCGTAAAGGTCGAGCCAGTTGCCCGGCGAACCATGCGCTTCATTGCGGGTGAGACAGCCGTGACGGCGCGCCCAATTCGCCCACAACGGCAGCGTGTCTTCGACCATGATGTCCGACACAGTCTCGCGGAAATCACACTTCACCCGCGCGGCGCGATCCCGATCGACGGGGCCAAAGTTGGCAGTGCCAGCGCCGGCGGCTCCGCGGGCACGCGGCGGCTGGGCGTTCGCGAACAGCGCGGGCAACTCGTCTTGCAGGCGGTAACCGCGGCGTTTCGCGAATTGCGCGAGGAAATCAGGCGCCCAATCCGAACGGTACTCGTACGAATCATGGTACTGCGCGCGCGGCATCGGGCCGGCGTAGTTGGTGAAGGCCGCGTCGAACCAGCGCAGGTAGTCGGTCATGGCAGGTGCGTAAAGGAGGTTCAACATGTGACCCTGCCCGCCGGGTGCGGCGCGTTTGACCTGCTGGCCGGAAGGCCGCTGCGAGACCGCGCACAAGCGCCAAGAACCGCCCGGCGCGGTCCAGTCCAAGGTGCCGTTGGCCGCGAGTTTGCCAGTGAGTTCGACCCTTTGACCTTCAGGGCCGAGCGCCATCAGGGTTTGGATCGCCTTGGCCTCGAGCTTCGCCGGCAGGCGTTCGCCCGCGGCCACCTCGAAGGTCTGCCAGACCACGCTGGCGTTGGCCTCCGCATCGGTCACGCGCGGCCCGCCGAAGCACCAGCCCGAGCCGGTAGTCATATCGACGTTCAAGCCAAGCCGGCCGGCTTCAGTCACCGTGTAGCCGAGCATCTCCATCCAGCGCGGGCTGAGATACTCGATGTACCGATCTTCCCAACTTTTCGCGCCATAGATGGGGATGATGTGCACGCCGCCCAGGCCGGCGTCGCGGTAGCGGGTGAGTTCGCGGGTGAGATTCGTGGTGTCCACGGCGCTGCCCATCCACCACCAATACGCGCCGGGTCGGGCTTCGCGGGTCAGGATCGGCCAGGCCAGCGGGTCGATAGGTTCAGGCGCGCCACCCAACAGCGCGCAATTTGACGCGCACGAAACGACCGCGGCGCAGAAAAAGCGGAGCCAGGATTGCATGGGCATTCAATGGCCCGCGAGCGCCCGCGATTCAATCCATTTCGCAAGCCGCACAAAACCCTTCAGTGCCGCCTGTCCTGTTGCACCCAAGCCGGGCAGATCAAGTCTGAAACCACGGCACCGGCCTCGCTTCGACTTGGGCCGGTCCTTCGAGACCTGGGTGCTGGGCGTAGCGCATTTTCTGGAGCTGGCGCTCGATGCCGTTGCGCAACTCGCCCCACGACTTCGGCCGGCGTCGCTGGCTCAAGACCTGGCTTAATGACCAGGTGAACGCGCCGTAAGCCGCCGCGCCTTCGCGGTGCTCGCAGGCGAGTTCCTCCTCGCGGCAGGCTTCGAGCAGCACGGGCACGAATGGCCCGGCATGACCGAACGGCGCCGGGTCGGACCACGTCGGCGGTTGGCCGGCAGCGGCGGCGCGTGCCCGCCGAAACAGGCGTCGCACGCCCACGCCAGCCGTCGGCGCCACGCCCGGCTCGGCTGGCGCTTCGCCCGCGCGGTGATGCCAGGTCTGGCTCTGCTCGTCCCAAGCCAGAATGCGATGGCGGATGTCGTCCGGAGGCGTCAGGCCGCGCACGCGAGTGCCACCGTCGCGCGACATGCCGCCGCTGTGGCAGCAGTCGAACACCGACAGGACATGCGCGGAGTCGGGAAGCTGGCTGTACAACTCGTAAAACCAGTTGTCCATGACCGCGCGTTCGGCCGTCCAATCGAAATCGTGGGGCACGAGGCATTCGTCCGCGCGATCCACGGTTTCGCCCACGCCGTAGCCGGGAATCTGCGCGCCGTGGCCGCTGAAGAAGAACACGCGCCCCTGCTGGTCAGCGCAGCCGTCGAACAGCCATTCGAGGCGTTCGCGAATGGCGTCCGCGGTCGCGCGCTCGTTCAGCACGATGCGGATGTTCTCCGCGGCGAAGCCAAATTGCTGCAGCCGCCGGCTCATCAAGTACACGTCGTTCACGCAGCCTTCCAGCCGCCACTCTGGGTGCGTGTACTCGTTGATGCCCACGAGCAAGGCGCGGCGCGCCACGGTGCGGCGCGCGCTGCCGATCGAGAAGGCAATGGCTTCGCGGAGGTTCTTGGGTTGCGGAGCCGCCGTGGTTTGGGCGCGCTCCGGCGCCACCGCGCGCGCGGCCGCCACCGCCACCGCGAGCGGCGTCGGGGCCGGCGATAGGAGCGAACGCCAGACCACCCGGCTCGTTTCCGGGTGCCGCAGGTAGGCGGTCGCATCGTGGTCGAGCAGGCCAGCGATGTCGAAATCCGTCGCCACCTGCGTGAAGTCCGGCAGCGGCAACTTGATGGGCGCGGTAAAGGCGTCGTCGTGGCGGTTGAAGAGGTGAAACCAATGCCGCGCTGGCAGCGCCGTGAGCCGCCCGCCGAAGCAGTCGCGCACGAACGGATTGTTGATCTGTGAGCCGAACGACACGAAGACCCGCCCGCTGATCGCCTCCGCCCCGCCCTCGTCCGCACGCGCGAACGTGTCGTAACCGATCAGCGAACCCAGGCTGTGGGCCAGCACCACGTCGGGCCGAAACCGCCGCACGTCGGCCAGCAGCGCGGCGCGGGCTTGGGCGCGCAGCGCTTCGTCCGCCACCCACTGGGCCACCATGCCGGCGGTCCATTGCAGGTCTTCGCGCGTGCCGGGAAGCCAGTCGAACAACCCGCGCGTGGGGCCCGGGGACGCCACCCGGCGTTGGCCGAACAAACCGCCCAGCCAATTCTGCACGCTTTGCGCCGCGGCCTGCGCGCCGCTGCTGAGCAAGCGCTCGAACGCCCGCCGCCACACCGCGAAGTCGCGCGGTGCGGCGGCGAATAGCGCGTCGTACCGAACGAACTCGAACGCCAAAGCCGGAGCCACGCCGGCCGCCTGCAGGCTGTCGGCCACTGCCTGCTGCCACGAGGCAGAGAATTCCGGGTCGGCCTCCTGCTGGCCAACGCCGTGAACGCCGAGAATCCGCAAGCGGGCCCGGCCGCGGGCGGAGCGGGTCCGCGAGGAAGCAGCTTTCATGGGAACGGCGATGGCCACAGCAAACCGCCCGGCGCCTCGATGGTTCCGGGCGCCGGGCGGACCGTGACGGTCAGACGGTGAACGGAGTCTGGTTCTCGAACTTCTTGTTGGCCGAGCCGACGCGGAAGTAATTCGGCGTCTGGCTGGGCGGCATGCGCGAGGCGATGGCGTCGCGGAAGGGCTGGTAACCGCCGACGAACCGGCCGTTGTTCCATACCTTGCGCAGCGTGCCGGTGAACAGGCCGTTGCGCGGGCCGTCCATCGAAGTCTGGTTGTCCTGGCAACCGGAGATCAACAACACCGACGAGCGGACGCGGGCGCTTTCCGCGCTGGGGTTCGCCTTTTGGATCGCGTCGTAGAGTTTGCGGTTGGCGCGATAGACTTTCAGGCTCTGCTCCAAAGGCAGCCAGCGCGGGGCGGCGCCTCCCGTCGCCAGTTCGATGAAGGATGGCAAGGCGCGCGTGACCGTGCCGCTGTGGCAACTGTCACTGAACACGGCGAGGCGCACCCCGGCCTTGAACTTGCGCCAAAGCGCATACAACTCGTCATCCACGAGCTGGCGGTCGTACAACACCCAGGTCTCGTCGTACTTGTCCTTCAGGCCGGTGGGCAGCCGGGACTCGTCGTGGTTGGTGTCAGGCACCTGGCCGCCGTGGCCCGAGTAGGTGATCAATACGATGTCGCCGGACTTGCAGCCTGCCGCCGCGGCGGTGATGGCGGCGGCCACGTTCGCCGACGTCGCGTCCTGGGTGAGGATCAATTGAGTGCTGGCAAAGCCCTTGGACTTGGCGATGGCCAGCATGTCCTGCGCGTCGAATTCGCAGGCGGTCAACTGGCCGTCCCAACCCTGGTAGTGGTCGGGATCGACGCGGTTCAAACCGATGTGGATGGAAACTCCTTTTGGCATGGGAACGTAGTTGTTCAAGTCAACGGGTCGGCTCGGGTCGCGCGCCTCGCTCATATCTCGCACTCGGGGCGGGACAGACAATTCCCGTCCGGCGCGGAATCCAGGCTGACTGCCAGCAATGTGTCGCGAAAAACGCGCCGCGCAAAGCGAATTCAAGATGTGCCGACGCCACTCACCATCCCACCGGCAGCCGCACCAGGGTCTGGTTCAACGCCGGCGCAGTCGCCGGGAAGTGGACCGGCGCGCCGCTCGCGGGCTGGACTTCCACGAAATATTCGAAATCCGTCGCTGCGGTCGCCTCGGCCGGGAATTGCGCTGTATACACCCCGCGCGCCACCGGCCGGAGCGGCACCGAAGCGAATTGTCGCCCTCCCAAACGACGCCACTTGATGATGGCCTCGCGGGGCGGCTGCTCCGAAAGCACGAGCACTTTGAGCGTCAGCGCTTCCGCGGGTTCGTAGCTGCTGCGCACCGTGGGCACGATGACGCGCGTCGGACCGTGGTAGCTCTGCGCTGGCTGGGCGCCGGCGGGAAGTGCGTGGCCGAGGATTTTTGCCAGTTCCTCGCCCGGCCTGGTCAGCAAGCCGGGCAGGATGTGTTGTTCCCAATTCATCACGGTTCCCAACTCGCCGGGGTTCGACACGGTGGCCAGCAGGTTCGCATAAACCTCGGCCACCGCGCTGACCAATTCGCGTCGCAATGGCAGCACCTTTTCTTCGGCGAGGCGCCGGGCCGTCGCGGCGTCGCCAGCCTTCCTGGCCCCGTCGAACGCCGCGTTGAACCGGGCCCAGATGCAGTTCACTTGCGCCATCGCGCGCAGGTATTGGAACGTGGCCAGCCAGTAGTCGAACCGCGCCTGGTTGCCGACCCCGCGGACTCGCGGCCGCAACTGCGCGAACTCTGGCGCGAAAGCGTACTCCGCCTGCACTTGCGACCACGGGCGCGGGTCGGGCCGCAGTCCGCCGGGGCCGTCGATCCAATCGCTCGGGCGCGGCAGTTGGCAGTCAAGCTTGGCGAACAGCCGGCCGGCGGCCTCGCCCACTTCCGGACCGAACTCGTGCCCGGCCCAGTCGCGGTAAAAATCGTCCACGGGCGCAAAGTGCTGCTCCGTGCCAGCGGACGCCGACAAATCGGCCACGTAATCGCGGTATTGCGGGCCGCCGCAGTTAATCTTGGTCTGGCCGCCCGCGCCCTCGATGTCGATGGCGGCGATGCTGGGAAACTCGACCACCGGCACGAAATCGATGTCGAGCCAGCCGTTGGCGGCCGTGACGTTCGTGAAGGTGAAATCGAGCGCGCGGTTCTGGCCGACCTTGGCGAAGATATCCAGGTTCTCAATCACCGGCCTGCCTTGGACCTTCACGCCAAACACGCGCTTACCGGCGGCCGTGTAATGCGGCTCGCAGAACTTGAGCGTGACGCGGTAGATGCCGTTGCTGAGCGGGAGGTGGTACGCCGCCACGTTGTATCGCACGGTCTGGTAAAGCGGGTCATCGTCGGTGTCGGCGATCGGATTCGTGAACGCCGCGACGGCCCCGCCTTCGGCGCCGGGCGTGCGCGTCTTGGCGGGTTCAGGCCCGAACGGCTCTTTGTTCCACGCGTCCTGGTTCCAGGCGGCTTGCGCCAGCGCGGACACGTTCGGGCCAAGACTGCGCGTGCGCCAATGGATGCCCAGCAACCCGTCGCAGCCGTAACGGCGGGCGTCCGCGGCATCGCGCCGCATCCGTCCAGCCCAGAGCTGCAGCGAGGTCAGAGCGGGGTCGTCTTCGAGCCAGGGGATGGCCCATTTGCCGCGTCCGTGAACGTCGCTGAACGCGCGGTCCACCGGCGTCTTGCCGACCTCGCGGTTGATGCAACTCACCGTGATGTCTTTGGGGAGCGCCTTGTCGAACAAGGCCCGGTCCTGCTGCGGGCCGAGCACCCAGCCACAGGTGGCCAGCTTGAATGGCGGTTTCACCACAGCGTGGGCGGCGATGGCGGCATTGATGTCGTCGAGCGTGCGTTTGACCTGTTCGTCCTTGGTGCCTTCCCAGGTCCAGCCTTCCGGCGTCCAAAACCAGTAATAATCCAGCGGGTACGCGGCGGCGATACGGCGGAACAGGCCTTCGTACAACTCGCGCCGCACCGCGGGATCGCCCGGGTCTTTGCCAGCGGCGCGGAGCCGGTCCTGCAAGGCTTTGGGCACCGTCAACGGCGTTTCGGTGCCGACGCAGGTTTTCACGCCCAATCGGTGGGCCAGTGTGAACGCGGTGCGCAGCATGTCGCCGGTGGCGTTGAAGACGGCGTTGCAGTCGTCGGGCTGCGTCGGCTGCGGAAAGTGGTTCAACAGGCAGTCCGGCCCGAAGGCGTCGCGGTCGAACAGTTGCGCCGCGCCGAACGCGTAAGCGCTGGTGAACTTGGCGGCGTAACCCCAGTTCCCCGGAATGGCTTGCGTGCGGATCGTGTTGTTGTAGCTCGACGGGTAACTGGCCGTCACGTGGCCGCCCGCGCCGAGCTCGTCCGCCGGTCCAATCCAGACTGTGGGTTCCGCGTGCGGTCCGCCTTCGGGGTAGGTGTGCAGGCCGGTGAAATTCATGCGCAGCTTCGGCAACTGGCCGATAATCGCGCGATAATCGTCGGTGTTCCACCAGTCCGGGCCTTCCGGGAAATCGTGAAACGGCTGGATGCCGCGCACCGCGAACAGCGGAGAGCTCTTCTTATCCAGCGCCGGGATACCGCCCACCAGACGCGTGTCCGGCACCACGTCGCCGTGCAGGTAAAACCGCACGCCCAGCCATTCGGCGAAACGGTACGCGCCGTACAACGTCGCCACGTCGCTGCCGCCGGTGATCAGCCAGACCTCACGCCCGCCGATCTTCAGCGTGCGCAGCCAGAAATCCTCCGGACCGAGCGGCGCCGTTGCCGTGGCCGGAACGCCCGGCGTTGCGAGCAATGCCTTCACGACCGGACGGTTCTGATTCGCCACCACGATCGCGGCGTCGGCGCCCGACCGCTTCGGCCCAGCCGGGCGCACTGCGAGCAGATGGCCGGTGCGGAGATAGACGTAACGGCGAACTTCCTGGGCCGCGAGTTGCTCTGCGCCGGTCGCCTCGGCGGCCGTCACGATCGGGGCTGCAAAATCGAAGCCCGCCGCCCGCGCCTGGCAACACGATCCCACCACCGCCCGCGCCGCGAGCGACAACGAAAGAACCAAGGTGGATTTCATAAGCGTGCGGGGGAAGGATTGCGCCGCCAGAGGCCGGACAGTGTTGACGCTGGTCAAGACTGGAGCTTTCTGAAGCCAACCGGCAGCCCGTGCAGCTTGGAACGCGGAGGGATGGAAGCCAGGCGAGACAATCCGGAGTTGCCAGCCAAGTCGGAGCGTAGCATCGTTCGAAGTCGTTATGAATTACACCGGAAGAGTCAAAAACGGCGTGGTGATCTTGCCGCCGGAGGCTGACCTGCCGGAGGGAACGGAAGTCAAGATCGAGCCGCTGGAACTCGGGCCGGAGGACGATCCGTTTCTGGCGACCGCGCTCGGTCTCGCCAAGCCGCGCCCGCATTGGCCCAAGGATTACGCGTTGAATCACGGCTACTATGTCAGTGGTGAACCGAAGAAGTCGTGAGCGCTGTCTTTGCCGACACCTCTTTCTATCTGGCGCTGCTACGGACGGATGACCCCGCGCACGACCGCGCCGTGGCGGCTTCCCGGGTGAACCGGACCTTGGTCACCACTGAGTTTGTCTTGCTGGAGTTGGGGAACGCCTGCGCTCGCGCTGAAGATCATGCGGACTTCGTGGCGCTGGTGGCAGCAATGCGCGCCAGCCGGCGGCTGAGAATCGTTCCGCTCGATTCTCACCTGTTCGATCGCGGCCTTGAACGAATGGCCAGCCGTTCCGACAAGGACTGGTCGCTGACCGACTGCATTTTTTTCCTAGTGATGGAAGATTGCGGCATCCGGGAAGCATTGACCGCCGACCGCCACTTCGAGCAAGCCGGCTTCACGGCGCTGCTCAAGGACTGATGCCGGCTTTGCTGCGGTTGTTGTCCGGCTAAATGCTTAAGGCACGCGCCGGGCAAGAATTCCGGCCAGCGCGGCAAACAACTCCCATCGATCACCACAATCCCGACAGTCGGTTGTGCCGGCATGGACCAACCCAAAGCCGTCGCCGTAAGCCGGGCCGTTCACGACGCAGGCATCGGTGCGGCACTCGCGGATTTGTTCGCGCGCCTCGCGCAGCGCGGTATCGCGGTCGCCATCGACCTCGTACTTCCAACCCACCAGACAGGCGTGCGGGAACCAGTCACGCAGTTCTGCGATCACCTTGGGTGTGGGCACTAGCTCCGCCAGTAGCGGCCCGCCGCGGGTGGACAACTTGCCCGCGCTTACTTCCACCAAACGACCGTCGGCTTGGCGTTCCCAGATCTTGCCGAAGCCGAAGTCGCTTACCGCCGCGGCGTGAAACACCGCGTCCACCTCCGCGCCAACCAGGCCAGCCAGCCGCGCGCCCAAATCGGCGGTGGTGGTGAACGATTCGACGCGAACGCCGGCCCGCGCGGTGGCAGGCCACATCGCCATCTCGCCGCGCAATAGAATGACTTCGTGGCCGTGGTCGGCGAGGTAGCCGGCCAGCTCGGTACCCAACCGGCCGGTCGAAAAGTTGGTGAGCCGCCGGACTTGGTCCAGCGGTTCGAAGGTCGGTCCGGCCGTCACCACGCAGCGCATCGGCACCGAGTTTACCTTTGCCACCGCCGCCGAAGAAAGCCCGGCGTGCAGTGGCCGCGGCGATTCATTTCGGGGTCAGCTTCACGTAGTCCAGCCCGAACATGTAGCTCTTCACCGCCTTGGCGTTGGCGCCCACGATTTCGACGCCGAGCTTATGGACGCCGGCGCTGAGTTCGTGCGCGCCGAAGTCCAGCGCGCCGGTCGCGACCACGCCGTCATGGTAGAGGTCGATCGGGCCGCCGAGTGGTTGGCCGTCCAGGCTCAGTTGCACGATGCCGTAATCGATCGCCTTGGTGAGTTGAGCGGTGAGTTCGTAATGGCCCGCCTTCGCCACCGGCAGCGCGAGTTCGAGCTTGTCGCCCGGTTTGGCACCGGTCCACCACAGGTGCGCGCCATTGCTCCAATTGCCTTCGTATCCCGACATGTCCTGCTCGGCCGCGTTGCCGCCGGTCTTGGACAGGACGTTCAAGCGCTCGCCTTCCAACGCGCCTTTCACCTTGAAGGTCTGCAAATCGGCGTCGTTCCAGTAGCCGACCCGCTCGCTCAGCGGCTGCGGCTGGTAGGCGTCCGTGCCGCCCGGCATCAGGTACCAATAGACCGTGCTGGCGTAAAGCGTGGGCCGGCTGTTGGGGTAGTACTTCTCGATGGCACCCTCGAACGAAGTCTGGAAGGGAATGTTGTCGGTGATCTGCCAACGGTTCACGCAGACGTGGCCTTTGTTGCCCATTGAAATGGTCTGGTTGTGATAGGCGTTCGCGAACGGGGTTGGGTTGCACCAGGCGTAGCCAAAATAGTCTTCGGAACCGGTGCCGATGGTCGAAGGGAACTTCTCGCCGTCCACGAAAAACTTCTCGTCGCCTTCGCCCCACCAACCGCCTTTCGGGTTCCACACGTTGAGCATCACGCCACAAAACCGGCCGCGGCCTTCGGTCTTGAGCAGCGTCCAGTCGATCTTCCGGCGGTCGGGATCGGTCGGCAGAAACGCGTCGCGATGCCATTTGGCGTGGAAGCTGGCGTAGCCCGCCGGATCGCCGGCCAGCGGGACGGTGACAACTTCGAGGTCGATCTTGCGGCTTTGCCGGCCGTCGTTGACCAGCGTGATCACCGCCACCTTCCCAAACGGCATGTACCAATGCGAATACCAGGTGCCGTCCGCGGTCAGGCCGCTCGGGAGCGAGGCGTACGGGTTCGCGCCCGACGCGGTGCCGAAGAAGTCGGCGAACGGCGCCCACACGCTCGGCGCGTCCTCGCCATCGAACTGGATTTGCACCGTCCATTCGCGCACGGCGCTGCGATCTTCCGGCGTGAACGGCGGCTCCACGCGGGCACGGAGGGTCTTGATCGCGCGCGGCCCCGGCAGCGAATAGACGCACGTGCCGCCGCCATTGGCGGACAACTGAGTCGTCTTGGTTTCCTCGCCGGGACTGGGCGGCAGCGCCGATCCTGGGTGGGCGAGAAGCTGGTTCGCCTGGTCGAGCGCGGCGTTTTCTTCGGCGCTCAACTGGCGCTTGAAGGTCGGCACCTGCGTGCCCGGCGGGTAGGTCCGGTAATCGAACTGAAAGTACGCGCCCCAGTTCTTGTCGGCGACGATCTTGCAGGATTTCTGGTACGGGATGGGCGTGTAGTTGTTCCAGCCCATCGCGACCGTGTGGACTAGCGCCGAGCGCGTGAACGGGGCGTTCTTGCCGTCGAAGTAGCCGATGAACGGCAAATCCACCGCCGGCTCGCTCGCGCCGTCGAGGTAGATGCGGACGTGGCCTTCCTTGGGCGCGGCGGACCAGATTCGCCAGATGCAGCCCGGCCCTTCCATCTCGGCGAAGACGAACTGGTCACCTTCCTTGCGGATGTAGCCGTCGCCGTCACCGTTGGCGTC
>JAKCAB010000415.1 GCA_021839785.1 bacterium
CGGGTATGAGGCAGTTTCTACCGGCTTTCCGCTCTTGCCGGGGGCTGGGGCGGGGGTAGCTTGGTCCGCATGTTGACCAATGAGCTTAACCAAACGGTTTTGGAACTGCCGGCCGAGGAGCGGCTCGAGTTGGCCCGCCGGTTGGTCGAGAGCGTCATCTCGCCGACGACGCTGGAGGAAGCCATCACGAGCGGAATTCGACGCATTGAAGACGTGGCCACAGGCCGGACCACGGGCTTGACCGAGGACCAGTTTCGCGCAGTGCTTCGATGAAGATCCTCTACCACCCAGACTTCCCGCAGGACATCCGGAAGTTCGAGGCAGAGTATGCGCGTGTCTCCGAAGGCTTGGCGGCCCGTTTTCGCAAGGAGTTGGACCACGCCTTGGACGCCATCAGGGCCTCCCCTCAAGCCGCCGGCCATTTCGTGCAGATCGGCTCCCGGGTGGTGCGGGAATGTCGGCGGCGTAATTTACGCGCGTTTCCGTTTTTCGTCCTTTACGGGGTTACGGAGGATCAACTGATCGTTGGCTCGCTGATCCCCAGCCATTCCGACCCACTGACGTGGCTGGGACGATTCGAGGGAGCCTCGCACCGTTGACGACACCGTTCGCTTCAAATGGCGGACGGGTCGGGTCCGAAGGTCCGAATGGCCATGCGGGCGCGCGCAAGCGCCGAGACGTCTCAAGCCCGGTTCACCAGCATATCCCGAAGCCGTTGATGGCGCGCCGACTTGTAGCCGGCTTTGCGCCTAGACTGTCCAGGGGCCAACAACGCGCGTCTTAAGCCGGCTGGAAGCCGGCGCGCCGAAACTTGCCAGTTCCGGCGGGCGGAAATTGCGCCGCGGCGCGACCACACGCAAGCGCCGAGTCGCAATCAGCGAAGTTCCGAAGCCCTTGCCAGTCCTCCATGCCAGCGATGCGTTTGTCGGGCTATCCGCCGCCGGGTGATCGCAGGGAACATCGCCATTTCAAAACCGGCACTGCGCCCCGCTCCGGCTACCTCGGCAAGGGCATTTGGGCGCCGACTTCCTGAAGCCAGGCGTCGAGGCGCGCGCCGAGTTCGCGACGCTTGTCGGGCAACGTGGCCGCGAGGTCGGTGGTTTCGCCGAGGTCGTCGTGGAGGTTGTAGAGTTCTTCGCGACCGGTCTCGTAAAAGCGGATGAGCTTCCAGTCGCCGACGTGCGCCACGCTGTACGGCGAGACCTTCGTGCCGTTCCAGTAATGCGGGTAGTGCCAGAAAAGTTCAGCGTGCGGTCGCTGGTTTTGGCCGGCGAGCAAGGGCGCGAAACTGACGCCATCGAGCGCGGTGCGGCTGGCGGATTTGTCCGCGCCAGCCAGTTCGAGCAACGTGGGGAACCAATCGTGGCTGATGACCGGCACGTCGCAAACGGTGCCAGCGCGCGTCAGCCAGGGGACCTTCACCAGCAACGGCACGCGCAGGCCGCCTTCGTAGGCGTAACCTTTGCCGAGCCGCAGCGGGGCGTTCGACGTGGCCGGCGGCTGGCCGAAATGCACCGCGCCGCCGTTGTCGGACGTGAAGACGACCACCGTCCGGTCGGCGAGTTGCAGTTCATCGAGTCGCTTCAGGATGCGGCCCACGCTGTCGTCCACGCTTTGCATCATCGCGGCATAGACGCGGTTGCTCTGGCCTTTGCCGCCCGGGCGGTCGGCGAATTGGTCGATCAAGTCCGGCTTGCCCATGAGCGGCGCGTGCACGGCGTAGTGCGCCAGGTACAGGAAGAACGGCCGAGCGCGGTGCGCGTCGATGAACTTCAGCGCTTCGTCGGTCAGGCGGTCGGTGAGGTACTCG
Source organism: bacterium (assembly GCA_021839785.1). The sequence goes on from JAKCAB010000415.1 coordinate 1,811, forward strand.
CCGTCCCGCCCGCCTGATTCGGCCAAGCCGGGCACGCGGTGCGACGCGCCTTCCTGGCCGTACGGCCAGAAGTACGACGCCGGATGGCCAATCTCGCTGCCGGCGATGTTCAGGTCGAAGCCCTGGTGTTGCGGGTAGAACGGCGGCCCGCCGAGGTGCCACTTGCCGATGCTCGCGGTGGCGTAACCGAGTTTTTTGAAGGCCTCGCCGAGCGTGACTTCCTCGAGCGGCAGGCGCTGCTGCCAGTCCGGCACGCGGAAGCGGCTCTGTTTGGGCGTGCCTTCGCCGGGAATCCAATCCGTGATATGCAGCCGCGCCGGCGCCTTGCCGGTCATGATCGCGGCCCGGGTGGGTGAACACACGGCGCAGGCGGCGTAGGCCGAGGTGAACTTCATGCTCTGCGACGCGAGCCGGTCCAGGTTGGGCGTGCGGTAAAACGGACTCCCAAAACACGCGCCGTCGGTCCAGCCCAGGTCGTCGATGAGGATGAAGACGAAGTTGGGCTTGGGCGGCGGCGTGGCGGCGAGGCCACGGAAAGAAAGCGCGGCACCCACGAGCAGCGTCAACAGCAAGGCGGGGAACGGCGGCATGGTTCGTAGCTTCAATAGCCGACGCACAAGGCAATCGCGGCGGCGATTTGGTCACTTTGTTCGACGGTGATCCGGCCGAGCCGGCGCAACAGGCGGGACTCAGAAACCGACTTCGCCTGAAAAGCATCGGCACCCGACGCTTTGGTCAGGCCGTTCTCGGCCGTGGGTGGCAGGGGGACAAACCACGAGAATTGGGCAAACGCGGGCTGCCATTCCGTGAGGGGCACCACGATGCACAGCGGCAGACGGCCCACCTCGGGCACGTTCATGATCACCGCCGGGCGTGTCTTCTGGGTTTCCGCGCCAACGGCGGGGCGAAACGCCACCTCCCAAATTTCGCCGCGGCTCGCCTCACTCATGATCCCAAGGACCTTCGGCGTCTTCGGCAACCAGGTCAGGGGCTTGTCGGTAAAGCGCCTCGGCCTGGCGGGCCTGGTTGGAAAGGAGGCGCCGCCTTTCCGCCGGCGGCAACCGCAGCAACTCGGCGGCACTCAGCGTTGGCGACTGCGACAACTCGCGGATGAAGCTCAGCACGGCCGCAGCCTGAAACTCGGGCAATTCCCTGACCTTCT
>JAKCAB010000387.1 GCA_021839785.1 bacterium
CCACAGCACCATGCCGCCGGCGCGGGCGGCGATGCCGGCGGCAAACAGGGCCGCAGCGGCAGCATCGATCGCCGCATGGCCGCCGCCGGCGATCTCATGCACCGCCCCACGCGCAAGGCCGCCGCCGCGCAAATGGGCATCGATCGCCGCGATCCCGAACGGCAACACGGCCCGCCCAGGCCGGCGCCCCTCAAGCGTCTCGATCCGCGCGCGCAGAGACTCGATGGCGGAAAGCGGCCGCACGGGTGACGTTGACCTCTTGCAAATGGGAAAAATGTTCTCCTATTGTTCTCATCGACGCGGGCCCGAGTCAAGCCCGCTATGCCCGGGGAAAGGGGGGGCGGGATCACGGCTTTGATCCATCACCGGCTATGGACCGGAATCCCAAAGTCATCAACCGCGCTCAATCGAACTTTCGGTTCCACTGCTACCGGACCCCAAAATTATGGTGTAAAAAGCCAAAATTACGAGATTTTACATGTGATTGACGAATCAACTCGCGGCATGGCGGGCTCAGCCGCCGATGACTTCTCCGCCCGTAGAGCGAGAAATGCGGCACCGATCGCGGTGCACCGGCTAAGCCACGGATCGAGCGGCGCCATCGCCCAGGCAAGCGCGGCTGACGGTGGGTAGAAGACCGCGCCACGTAGTGCCCGCACCTCAAGCCCGACGCCTGCGGCCAGCCGCCGCAATTCCTTCCCGGTGTGGAACTGGGCCGCCCGCCAGATCTGATTGCCCAACCAGCCGCGAATGCGCCGACGCAGCGCCCAGAGACTCCAATACCCCAGTTCACCGATCACCACCGCGCCGCCCGGCCGCAACACGCGCGCGATCTCGCGGAAGACGAGGTCAGGGTTGGCCACGAAACACAGCACCGTCACCGCGACCACGATATCGAAATGCCCCGAAATGAGAGGCAGGGCCTCTGCCCGGCCGGTCATAAACTCCACGCTCACTCCGGCTGCGTCCGCGCGCAAAGCAGCCATTCGCAGCAAAGCCAGATCGGCGTCGAGCCCAACCACGTACGCACCCGCCGCCGCCAAACGCACGGCCAGCGCGCCGTCGCCACAACCGATATCGAGCACCCGATATCCCGCAACGCCGCCGAGCATGTCACGCAGTAGCGCGTCCTCCAAGCGGTCGGTGATCCGGCCAAGCATTGACCCGCGCCAGCGGGCGTAGGCGCGGGCCATGCTGGGGAAGCTGGTCATCGCCGCGGCATCATCAGTGCCACCACGACGCCGGAGATAAACGTCAGCCCGCCGATCGCGGCGATCGCGGCGGGAAGGCCGAAGGTGTCGCCGATCACCCCGGCCAGCAACGCGCCGATGGCATAGCCCATGTCACGCCAAAAGCGATACACGCTTAGCGAACGCGCGCGCGAACTGGGATGGGCCGCGTCGGAAATCGCGGCGATCAGTGCGGGATACACCATCGCGGTGCCCAGCCCCAGCAACAAGCTGGCCAACAGCCACCAACCGAAGCCGCCGAGCAGAGGCACCAGGATCAGGCCAAGCGCCTGCACCCACATGCCCCAGACAATCAGGCCTCTCCGACCGAGCCGGTCAGACAGCGGTCCGGTGACGATTTGCAACACGCCCCACACCACCGGATAGACGCCCTTGAGCGCACCGATCCCCTCCACGCCAAGCCCACGAGCTGCGAAAAACAGCGGCAATATTGCCCAACTCATGCCGTCGTTAAGATTATTCACCAGCCCAGCCTGACAGATGGCAAACATTTCGCGGTCACGGAACGACGTACGCAAGAACACGTCAATGAATCGGGCGGGCTCCGCCTTGGCGTGGCCCGCTGCCTCTAGCCGCACATGCGCGGACGTATCGCGCGCCAGTAACACCGAGAGTGCAAGCCCGAGCACGGCATAAACAATGCCAGGATAGAACGGTGCCGGACGCAGCGTCCCGGTCACGCTCGCGATCCAGCCGGTGGCGAAGGCGGTGAGCCCAACCGCAGCATAACCGGCAAACTCATTGAGGCCTACAGCCAAACCGCGTGATTTGGGTCCAACCAGATCGATTTTCATAATCACTGTCATTGACCAGGCGAGGCCCTGGCTGATCCCTAGCAACAGGTTGGCGGCGATGATCCAGTTCCAGCTCGGTGCCCAAATGATCATGAACGGTACCGGCAGTCCGATGACCCAGCCCAGCACCAACACATGCTTGCGGCCCCAATTATCGGCCAACTGCCCGGAGACGAGATTGGTGAACCCCTTGGCGATGCCAAAGCTGGCGACAAAGGAGGCGATAATCGCCGCCGAGGCGACGTGGAATGTCTCGCTGCCGATCAGCGGGACCACTGTGCGCTCCAACCCGACCATGCCGCCGACGAACACGTTGATGAGCGCGAGTAGCAAGAACTGCCGCCAGTTCTCCCGCAGGCCGAGCCGAACAGCGGGTATCGCGTCGTTCACACTGCGCGGCCTGAATTCGCGGCACGGATGGCGGCAGCCTGCGGCGGTGGCGGCGGGATGTCGGCCAGCATGGCACGCACGAACGCGTCCTGGTCGTCGATCCTGAAGGCCACGTTGAAGCGTTTCTCGAAGCCGATGGTCGAGCTCGGCTTGCCGGAAAGTCCGCGCCCGCAGACCGAGCCGGAGAAGGCGCCTGGCAGAACCTCCACGTAGTCCGGCAGTGCCCGCAGCCGCCGGACGCTAGTAAACAGCGCCCGCGCGCCGTCCTCGGCGCTGGTGGCCAGTTCCGTGCGGCCGAGATCGCCCACCATCAGCGTGTGCCCGGTGAGGGCGAACCACGGTTCCTCCCCGCGCGTGCGGTCGCGCACCAGCAGGCAGATGTGTTCCGGCGTGTGGCCGGGTGTGTGGATCACCTCGATCTCGACATTGCCGAGCGGCAGCACCTCGCCGTCGGACGCCTCCTTGTGGGGGTAGGTCACGTCGGCGCCGGGGCCGAGCACGTACGGCGCGCCGGCGGCCTCGGCCAGCGCGCGG
>JAKCAB010000107.1 GCA_021839785.1 bacterium
CGATCTCAACGCCTCGCGGGTCATCACTTTGGTCAGTGCCTCGGCCGCGCGGTCTTTGGCGAGGCGGCAACCGGTAAGACAGCCATCGAGCTTCGCCCGCAACCGCACGAACGGCTCCAGGCCGGCGAACGAAACGCATGGGCCGGCCTTGTACGGATGGCTCGCGCCGCGCTCGCTCACGTCCGCGTAGGCGCGGGCGGTGGAGTCGATGCCGGGGATCGCGCCTTCGAGCGATTCCAGTTCCTCCGCCTGGTAGCACGCGTGGCAGCTCGCCTCATCCCACGCGGGATGGCGGTTGTAGCCGAACACCAATTCCGCCGCCACGCGGCTGACTTCGCCAGCGGCGCGCGCGCATTGGACGTGGCACAGGTCGGTCAAGAACCGCACCAGGCCCGGCAGCCCGCCGGCCAGGCCCGGATGCGCTGGGCCTTGGCTTTCCAACTCCACCACGTCCAGGATGAATTGCCGCGCCGCGAGCAGCCAACACAGCGCGTCAGCCAGCGGGAACGTCACGCCCTGCCGGGTCTTGTGGTAAAGCTTCGCGCCCTCGGCGTCGGTCGCCGACTGGACATGCTTCAAGGTCCAAAGCCAGAGCTGCATGGCCGAAGCCAGCGTGCACGCGCCGGTGCCGGGACGGTCGGAGGCCATGCGTCGCATTTCCGCAATCCATTGCTCGAACTGGGCCAGAAAAACCTCGTTCGCCATCGTGATCGAAAGCTGCAAACGCTGCACCGCCTCGGGGCCTTCGTAGGTCGCCTCAAGCTGGGCGTCCATCCACTTTTGGCCCAGAAAGCCGGGGCAATCCTCGGTCACGCCGTAACCGCCCATCAGGCTGACCGCCTCGCGCATCATCGTGGCGCCGTGGCCGGTGTTCCAAAGCTTGCAGGCGGGACAAAGCACGTTGGCCTGCGCTTCGAGCAACGCGAATTGCACCAACGGGTCGGCCTCAAGCGCCGCCTGCCGCGGCAAATCGCGCGCCCCCACCGGCTGGCGGTTGATCGCCAGGAGTTCGAGCGCGTCCCGCTGGGTGCGGGCCAGTTCCTTGAGCGCGGCGCGGCCGGTCAGTTTCCGCTCCGCCAGCCATTGGTCCTTGTGTTTTTCGAGCGGGTCGAGTCGATCGAACAGCCGCGCGGCCTCGAAACCCAGTGACGCCCCGGCCTCGCCCGTGGCCCAGATGTCCACCAACCGGTGCAGCACGTCCTCTTTTTGCTGGAGTCCCAGTTCGTAACGCGGCGTGCCGGGCGCGCCTTCGCCGCCGCGGAACCGCCGCCGCTGGTAAAGCATGACCGGCTCGACGGCCGAAAGCAGTTTGGCCGAGGTCATCAAGCCCACCGTCACGCGCGTGCGCCGGAACACGGCCTCGATGATTTCCGCGTGGGAGTAGTTGGGCACGATCACGCCGTCCTTGACGGTGTAACCGCCGATGATGCGGCTCGCGGGCACGCGCAGGTTGAACGCCGGGTCGCGCGTGGAACTGAGTTGGTGCACCAGCTTCTTGGTGGGCACACCGCGGTCGAACGTGCCGGGGTCGCCTTCTTCGAGAATCACCATGCAACTGCCTTTGAGGCGAGGATCGTCGGAGTCCACCGCCACGGTCACGACGTTGGCGAAGGCCATGTTGGTGATGAACCGCCCGCGTTTGTCCACCTGGAGCACCGGCTCCTGGCCGTCCGGCCATTCCGCGACCCGGACCTTGCCGCTCAACATGCCGGTCTCGACGCCGACGAACGGGATCGGCTCGGTCAACGCGAACGCGGCGCGAATTTGCCGCCGGTCCTCGCCGGGCTTGGGTGGCGCGGCGAGCGACATGTAATGGGCGCGCTGTTCCGGCGTGCCGCACTCGTGAATGGGCGCCAGGCCGAGATTGCCCGCCAGACTGCACGTGGCCGCGCCCGCGTCCACCCAGGCCAGCTCGAAGGCGATCAGCGCCAGCGCCAAGTTCTTCGGCCCGGCAACGAACCCGCCGTACTCCGGATCGAGGAACGCCGCGGTGATGCCGCTTTCGTCGAAATGCGGCAGCAGGCTGGCTTTCTCCGCGGTCCACTCGTGAGAGTTGCGGGCGCCGTCGGCGACCAAGCGGGCCACCGGTCCGCGAGCCACGGCGCGCGCGCCTTGCACGAGCATCTGCAGATCGTAGCGGTCCGCAAAGCGCCACATGACCTGGCGCGCATCGTCCGTGGGCAGCGTCTGCAAGGTGGTGCCGGCGCTGGCTTCAGTTTGTGTCTCCATAGTAGTGCGATCCAAATTGGAAACGCCGGTCCCGCGGCGGGCGCACGCAGCGAAACCCTTTTCGTCGCGGTCCATCAGGCCGGGCCGGGCGCCGCCGAGCATTGCGCGGGGTCGGTTATGGATCAAGCCGCAGTTCCGCGCCGCCGCTGGCTTGGGCGCCACTCAGTTCCTGGCCGTGGCTCAAGGGCTCAACTGCTTGCCAACGGCCGGATCGGCCAGCCCGTTACCCCGCAAGGGAAAACCGGCAGCGCAGGTACCGCATGACACAAAAGATGTCGCAATTGCGACAAAAATTGCCCGCCCAGGGTAAACCAAAATCTGTGAACCTTTCCGTCGGCGAGATCCCGCGGTTGCGACCGAGAGGGTCGCGCGCCAAAATCGGGATGCGCCGTCGCCGGCTTGCCAGCGGGGTCGATTCTGGGCCAAGCTTGACTTGGTCATCGGCTTGGCCGCGCAACGCCAGTCGATGCCGTGCTATCGTGCCCAACGCACTCACGACCGCTGTCACCGATCGCCCGCCGGCGCTCGCCTCTGCCGACTTGGCCGGAAGCGAGGCCGGACATTCGCGCGCCGCGGAGGCGGCGGCCTGTTATCATTGCGGGACGCCGTGCGGCGCGGGCGCCTGCACGCGCGGGGACAAGGCGTTTTGTTGCCACGGTTGCCTGACCGTCTTTGAGCTGCTCAGCGAAAATGGGCTGGGCCATTTCTACGACCTCGGCCAGCAGGCGGGCATTCGGATCGCCCAGGCGGCGCCGGAAGACCGCTTCCGCTACCTCGATGACCCGGCGGTGCGGGACCGGCTGTTGGACTTCGCCGACGATGCGATCAGCAAGGTAACGTTCCACGTCCCGGCCATCCATTGCATCGCCTGCGTGTGGCTGCTGGAAAATCTGTTCCGCCTCAAGCCGGGCATCGGCCGGTCGGCGGTGAACTTCCCGCGACGCGAGGTGGCCATCGCCTTCGAGCACGCGAAGGTGCGGTTGAGCGAAGTCGTGGCGCTGCTGGCGTCGCTCGGTTACGAGCCGTCGTTCAACCTGTCCAACCTCGAAGCCCGCCGGGCGGATCCCGTGGCGCGCCGACTCTGGCTGCGGATCGGCGTGGCGGGTTTCGCGTTTGGCAACGTCATGTTGTTGAGCATCCCCGGCTATTTGGGCATGGAGACGCCCGACCAGCCGGCGTTGAAGACTTTCTTCGGCTACCTGTCGTTGGCGCTGACGCTGCCGGTGCTGGTGTTCAGCGCCTCGGATTACTGGCGGGCCGCGTGGCTGGCGTGGCGACGCCGTGTGCTCACCATCGACCTGCCGATCGCGCTGGGCCTGGTGGCCTTGTTCGGCCAAAGCGCGTTCGAAGTCGTGTCCGGCCGAGGGCCGGGGTATGTCGATTCGCTCACCGGCCTGATCTTTTTCCTGCTGTGCGGAAAATTGTTTCAGCACAAGACCTATGACCGGCTGACCTTTGACCGCGACTACAAGTCGTTCTTTCCACTGGCCGTGGTGCGTCGCACGGCCAGCGGCGAGGAAACCGTGTCGCTGGCGCGGGTGGCGGTGGGCGACCGGCTCGTGCTGCGAAATCGGGAATTGATCCCCGCCGACGCGCGGCTCACCGCCGGCCAGGCCATGATCGACTACAGCTTCGTGACCGGCGAAGCCGAACCGGCGCCCAAGACGGTGGGCGACCACCTTTACGCCGGCGGCCAGCAGGTCGGCGGCGCGATCGAGGTCGAGGTGGTGAAGCCGGTGTCGCAAAGCTACCTGACGGCGCTTTGGGGCCACGAAGCGTTCGCCAAAGAACGCACCGACACGCTGGACAACCTGACCAACCGCTTCAGCCGAAGGTTCACGATCAGTGTGGTGGCCATTGCGGCGCTCGCGGCTACGTGCTGGGGGCTGGCTGGCGACCCGGCCCGCGCCGTCAAGGCCTTTGTCTCCGTGCTGATTGTGGCTTGTCCGTGCGCGCTGGCGCTGGCGGCGCCGTTCGCGCTGGGCACGGCGCAGCGGCTCCTGGCACGGCGCCACGTGTTTCTCAAGAACCCGCACGTCATCGAAACGCTGGCCAAGATCGACACGGTGGTGTTCGACAAGACCGGCACGCTCACCACCGCGGGCGCTGCCGAAATTCAATTCGCCGGTCCGCCGTTGAGCGTCGCGGAACAAGCGGCCGTGGCGGCGGTCGCCAGGCATTCCACCCACCCTTACGCCGCCCGGATCGGCGCCTTCCTGGCCGCGGACGAAACGGCGCCGACCGTGCCGGCCGAGGCCTTCCGCGAAACGCCCGGCCGCGGCATCGAAGCCCGCGTGGATGGCCGGGAAGTCTGGCTCGGCTCCGCGGCCTGGCTGGCCTCGCGCGGCGTGCCGGCGCCGGCTGGTTCGGCGGGCGGCGGCTCGCAAGTCCACCTGGCACTAGATCGCGTTTACCGCGGCGGGTTCGGCCTGAGCAGCGCGTTGCGGCCGGAGACCGAAGTCATGCTGGCCCAACTCGCCGCGCGCCACGACCTCGCGTTGTTGAGCGGCGACACCGAGAAGGAACGCGACCGGTTCCGGGCCTTGTTCCCGCCCGGCGCGCACCTGCACTTCAACCAAAGTCCGTTGAGCAAGCTGAGTTTCATCCGCGACCTCCAGCAGGCGGGCCGGACGGTGATGATGGTGGGCGACGGGCTGAACGACGCCGGCGCGCTGCGTCAAGGCGACGTGGGCGTGGCGGTGGTGGAGCGGGTGGGCGTGTTTTCGCCGGCCAGCGACGTGATCCTGGAGGCCGGCATGGTCCCGCGCCTCCACGCCCTCTTGAAATTCGCCCAGCGGGCGGTCAGGGTAGTGGGGTTGAGCTTCGTGGTTTCGAGCCTTTACAACGCGGTGGGCATCGGCCTGGCAGCCGGTGGCGTGTTGTCGCCGCTGATCTGCGCGATCCTGATGCCGGTGAGTTCGATCACGGTCGTGGCGTTCGCCTGCGGCGCCACCACCGGGGCGGCAAAACGGGGAGGAGTGTTGACGGAATGAGGCAGCCGGTTCGGTTGGAGGATTCAATTCACGACGAGGCGAGTTTTCCCCGGTCACTGGCCGGGGGCGCGCGGCGCACCCGTGCCTTGCCCATCGTCCGGGTCGTCACGGAGCGCCGGAAGGCGGCTCCCATCAACCCGGCGACTGGGAGCCAAGGACAACCTGCGGGTGGCCAGGTGGGGGCACCGCCAGGAACCTCGGAAAACGGCGTCGTTCCTCCGGAGGTGGACGCGTGGCAGCGGTTGATGGCCTCGACGACGGTGCGCGAGCAACAGATCGCGTTCGCCTGTGCCACGGGCGTTCCCTTGACCTTGGTGCCGGCGAGCACCACCACCGGCGCGCCGGCCGACGGCGCGTTTTGCGTCAAGGGGTGCCTGGGTGGCGCCAGCGGGGACCTCTGCTCGCGCAAGCTGTTGCAGGCGGAACAGCGCGCGGTGGAAAAGCGCGGGCCGATCCAACATGCCTGTCCTTCCGGCCTGTTGAAGATTCTGATGCCGGTGTTCATCGGCGGGCGCCACGCCGGCAATTTGCTGGCCGGACCATTTTCGCTGCACGCGCCGGACGGCACCCGGCTGGCGGAACTGGTGCAACGGCTGGAAAAGCATGGGCTGGGCAACCGCATCCGCGAACTGCGCACCACCTGGCACTACAGCCCGCTGATTTCCGCAGAGAAATGCCGCGCCGCCGCCACGCTGCTGGGCATGTTCGCCAACTACCTTGAGGAATTCGGCCGGCGGACCTTGCAGGCGGGGGTGCCGGCGCGTTCGCCGTTGTTGCAGAAGATCGAGGCCTTTCTCGCCGAGTGCCAGGACCAGCGGGTGACGTTGAAGGACGTGGCGGCGCGGGTGAACCTGAGTCCCTGCCATTTTTGCGCGGTCTTCAAGAAACAGACCGGCTTGACCTTCACGGAATACCGCACGCACCAACGGCTGGAAAAGGCGCGTCAACTTTTGTCCGAACCCGGCCGCCGCGTGAGCGACGTGGCGTTCGAGGTCGGTTTCGAATCCATCCCTTACTTCAACCGCGCGTTCCGGCGCCGGTTCGGCTGTTCGCCCTCGGAGCTACGGCTGCGGCTCGCTCCCGAAATCCAGGGCAAGAAATCCGAAATCCAGACGTAGCCGCGCGAAGCGGTCCAGACTGCAATGGGCGGCGTGAAAGGCGCGTCGCACGCTGAGGCTTCCACCGGATTCACGGCGGGATTGTTGGCCGCCGCCGGCTTGAATTCGGCCCGTTCCGTCCCCGGCGGCAGTAATTTCCGCTCGCCGTTGTTGGACGACCTTGACCTGAAAGCTTACCGCGGCCAGGCGGTCGCGGTCTTCGAATGATCCGGAGCAAACCAGCTTACGGTAGATTTGGTCTGGCGATTCCCCACCGGGGCTTGCATCCTCGGAAGTGGCAATCGAGGGCAGCCGTCGGACGCGTGCGGCGGTGGCCGATTGCGGTGCGGACGCAAACATGAACGTCATTTTGATCCTGATTTTGATCAGCCTGGCGGTGGCCCTGACCTTTCTGGGGGCCTTCATCTGGGCGGTGAAGTCGGGCCAATACGAAGACACCGAGACGCCTTCCCTGCGAATCCTCACGGAGGATGACTCCGCCAGCCAGATGCCTTTGCGCACCGCCATCGAACACAACGACACCTCCACATGAACATCGAAACCTTCAAGTACGACAATCGGGTCGTCCGCGCCTTCGCGATTGCCACCGCGTTCTGGGGGCTGATCGGAACCTCCGCCGGGTTGCTGGCGGCGTGCCAGTTGTTCTGGCCCGACCTGAACCTGAACACGCCCTTCACCACCTTCGGCCGCATCCGCCCGCTGCACACGAACGCGGTGATCTTCGCCTTCGTGGGCAACGGCATGTTCACCGGCATCTATTACTCGCTGCAGCGGCTCTGCAAGGCGCGCATGTTCAGCGACGCGCTGAGCTGGCTCAACTTCTGGGGCTGGAACGCGATCATCGTGGCCGCCGCGATCACCCTGCCCCTCGGTTTCACCACCAGCAAAGAGTACGCGGAACTGGAGTGGCCCATCGACATCGCCATCGCCGTGGTCTGGGTGGCGTTTACCGTGAACCTGCTGGGAACGATCCTGCGGCGGCGGGAGAAACACATGTATGTGTCGATCTGGTTCTATATCGCCACCGCCATCACCGTGGCCGTTCTCCACATCTTCAATTCGCTGGAAATTCCCGCGGGCTGGTTCAAGAGCTACTCGATGTACGCCGGCGTGCAGGACGCCTTGGTGCAATGGTGGTACGGCCACAACGCCGTGGCCTTCTTCCTCACGACCCCCTACCTGGGGCTGATGTATTATTTCCTGCCCAAGGCGGCGGAGCGACCGGTGTTCTCCTATCGGCTCTCGATTATTCATTTCTGGGCGCTGATCTTCGTCTATATCTGGGCCGGCCCCCACCACCTGCTTTACACCGCCTTGCCGGACTGGGCGCAGTCGCTGGGCATGGTCTTCTCGGTGATGCTCGTGGCGCCTTCCTGGGGCGGCATGTTGAACGGCTTGCTCACATTGCGCGGCGCCTGGGACAAGGTCCGTCAAGACCCGATGCTCAAGTTCATGGTCGTCGCCGTCACCGCTTATGGCATGGCCACGCTCGAAGGCCCGACACTGGCGGTCAAGAGCGTGAACGCGCTCTCGCATTACACCGACTGGACGGTGGCGCATGTCCACACCGGGGCGCTCGGTTGGAACGGCTTTCTCACTTTCAGCATGCTCTACTGGCTGTTCCCGCGGCTGTACAACACCAAACTCTGGTCGGTGAAGCTCGCCAATTACCACTTCTGGATTGGCCTGCTGGGCATGATGTTCTATGTGGTGCCTTTGTACGTGAGCGGCGTCACCCAAGGCTTGATGTGGAAACAGTTCACCTCCGATGGCTTCCTCCAATATGGCAACTTCCTCGAGACGGTGATCCGCCTCCTCCCAATGTACCGCTTGCGGGCAATCGGCGGCAGCCTCTATATCGTCGGCATCGTCCTGATGTGGGTGAACCTCTATCGCACCGCCAAGGCGGGCAAGTTCATCGGCGACCAGGAGGCCCAGGCGCCCGCGCTCGCCAAGCACGAGTCCACTCACGACAAGCACCCGTGGGGGCACCGTTGGCTGGAAGGCGTGCCGGTCACCTTCACCGTGCTCGCAACCATCGCCATCCTCATTGGCGGCCTGGTGGAAATCGTTCCGATGTATCTTATCAAAAGCAACGTGCCCACCATCGCCAGCGTCAAACCGTACACGCCACTCGAAGTCTTGGGCCGCGACATTTACATCCGCGAAGGCTGCGTGGGGTGCCATTCGCAGATGGTGCGTCCCTTCCGTTCGGAGACCGAGCGTTACGGCGAGTATTCGAAAGCCGGGGAGTTCGTCTATGATCATCCGTTCCTCTGGGGATCCAAACGCACCGGGCCGGACCTGCACCGTGTCGGGTTGAAATACCCCGACGCCTGGCACTACAACCATCTGGATAATCCGCGGTCCACCTCGCCGGGCTCGATCATGCCGCGCTACCCGTGGCTCTTGTCGCAAAAGCTCGACACCTCATCGCTCAGCGCCCGCATCGCCGCGCTCCGCAAGGTGGGCGTTCCATATCCCGAAGGTTACGAGGCGAAGGCGATGGGCGACTTAAAGGCCCAGCAAGCCAAGGTGGTCCAAAACCTCAAGAGCGGCCTGGTCAAAGCCGACCCCGACCGGGAAATCATCGCCGTGATCGCCTATCTTCAGCGGCTGGGCACCGACATCCGGGGCAGCCCGGCGAGCACGGCGCCAAAAGTGGCCGGCAACTAACATCCAATGAATCATATTCACAACGTCTTGCGGCACATCGGCGGAATCGAGAATTACGGCATCATCTCGATCTGCCTCTTCTTTGCGTGCTTTCTCGGCCTGCTGGTGTGGGCCGCACGCCTGAAGAAGCCCTATCTGGATTCCATGGCCGCGCGACCGCTGGATGACGCTACCGACAATCCTCCCAACCCCGACACACGTCATGAATGATTCCCAAGATCCTCTCTTGATGGACCACGAGGCCGACGGTATCCGCGAACTCGACAACAAGCTGCCGCGCTGGTGGGTCTGGCTCTTTTGGGGCTGCAACCTCTTCGCGGTTGGCTACCTCGGTTATTATCATGTTCTGGGCTCCGGCAACATGATGGTGAAGGAGTATCAACAGGAGATGAAGGTGGGCGACGCCATCAAGGCTACGGCCCTGGCCCGCTTCGAGCAGAGCATGGATACCGTCGAACCCTCCAAAGACCCGGTCGTTCTGGCTGAGGGCAAGGCCATCTTCCTGCAAATGTGCGCGCCCTGCCACCGCGCTGACGCGGGCGGCTTGGTCGGCCCCAACCTGACGGACGATTATTGGATCCACGGCCCGCTTTTCAAAGATAACTTGAAGACCATCTACAACGGTGTTCCCGAGAAAGGCATGGTAACCTGGAAGACGCTGCTCAAGCCCTCCCAGATTTACGCCGTGGGCAGTTACATTTACACCCTGCGGGGCAGCAACCCGCCGAATCCCAAACCGCGCGAGGACCAGGTCCAGCCGGACAAGCCGAACGCGTATGAATAACCCTTGGGGAGCTTCGTCCGCGTCGCAGCCAACGCTGCTTGTTTCCTCGTAACCTTCACCGACGCCGCGGCTCGAACTCCTCCGTCACCGCGTGAGCGCATCGCCGACCGAGACCAAAAACCAGCCGCCTTCGGAACCGATGAAGAAGGTGGACTGGCAGGATTTCCGCGACCACCTAGCCACTGCCGACCGGGAAGGCCGGCGGATGTGGATCTTTGCCCGGCAACCCAAAGGCCGCTATTACACCGCCCGGAAATGGGTCAGTTACGTTCTGCTGGCCATCATGTTCGTTGGCCCATTCGTCCGCATCAACGGTAACCCGCTCCTCCTAGTCAACGTCGTGGAGCGCAAGTTCTCCGTGCTAGGACAAATGTTCTGGCCGCAAGACGGCGCCGTGCTCGCGCTCAGCCTCCTCCTCTTTCTGACCGGCATCGCCGTGTTCACCGCGGCGTTCGGACGGCTTTGGTGTGGGTGGACCTGTCCGCAGACCGTGCTCATGGAAATGGTCTTTCGCCGCATCGAGTATTGGATCGAAGGCGATGTGCCCAGCCAGCGCGCGCTGCGGGCCGCGCCGTGGACGGCGTCCAAGATCGCCAAGAAGGCGACGAAGCACGGTATCTTCCTCACCCTCTCTTTACTAATCGGCAACACTCTGCTCGCTTACATCATCGGCAGCGAGGCGTTGATCAAGATCGTCACCGACAACCCGGCCAATCACCTGGTCGGCCTGGGCTTCATGGTGCTCTTCACGCTCGTGTTCTATGGCATCTTCGCCCGCTTCCGCGAACAAGCCTGCACTTTCATCTGTCCCTACGGGCGGTTCCAATCCACGCTCATCGACGAAAACTCCATCGTTGTGGCCTATGACCACAAGCGCGGCGAAAAGCGCGACCATCTGCGCCGAAGTGAGCCGTTCGACCAGCGCCACGCGCGCGGCGCGGGCGATTGCATCGACTGCCGCCAATGCGTGAGTGTCTGTCCGACCGGCATTGACATCCGCAACGGCACCCAGATGGAGTGCGTCCACTGCACCGCCTGCATCGACGCCTGCGACCACGTCATGTACAAGGTCGGGCGCCCGCGCGGCTTGATCCGCTACGCCTCCTTGGACGGCATCGAGAAAGGCGAGCGCCGCCTGCGCATGACACCGCGCATCCTGGGATATTGCGTCGTGCTGCTGGCCTTGGGCGGCATCCTCGCGGCGGTGCTGCTGACCCGCTCGGACGTGGACGCGACGCTGCTCCGCGCGCCGGGTTCGTTGTTCCAACAATCGCCGAACGGCAAGATCAGCAACCTCTACATCCTCAAACTGGTCAACAAGACCTCGCACGCACTGCCGGTCGAACTGAAACTCGAAAACCTCGACGGCACCCTGACGGTCATGGGCGGCAACCCCACGGTGGCAGCCCAGCAACTCATGCAAACCTCCGTCCTGCTCGAACTCGCGACCAACCGGCTCACATCCTCGACGATGGACGTGGTGGTCGGCGTCTATTCGCAAGGCCGGCTGCTGGATCGGGTAAAGACGGGTTTCGTGGGGCCGCGCAACGATGCCTCCTCGCCCTGACATGAGTACTCTCAAGCCTCGCCCCGGTCGGAACCTCTGGCCGCTGGGCATCATCTTCGCGTTCGTCCTGTTTGTGGGCGGCACGGTGGGCCTGATTGTGATGGCCTCGCTGCACAGTGAGGAACTGGTCAGCGCCGACTATTACGCGCAGGAACTGCGCTACCAGCAACAGATGGAACGTCAGGACCGCGCGCGCGCGCTACCGGAGCCGGCGCGCATCGCGTACGACGCCGCGACCCAAACCATCACCATTACGCTCCCGCCGTTGCAGGCCAGTCAGCATCCGACCGGCACCATCCAACTCTACCGCCCGTCGGCGGCCGGACAGGACCGCAAGCTGGAGTTGAAACTCGACGCGGCCGGCCGCCAGATTCTCAGCGTGCGCGAGCTCAGTCCCGGCCTGTGGCGGGTGCGGGTGAACTGGACTTGCGAGGGCCAGGACTACGCCGCCGAACAGAAGGTTGTGCTTAAGCGAGACGCGTCCTGAGCGCAAACCGGCCGCGCGAGCCGCGCGCCCTTGTTGTCTAACGAAAAAGGCCAGCCACAGCCGATCCGCGTTGCTCGGCAAACCAATGGCTCTTGGGCAAACCGACGGCGTCATCGGCTGTTGGCTGCGCCGTCTTGTTCGGCGACCGTCTCACAACCACCTCGTAAACTCATCTGCCTCCATCTCTGCGTCCTTCAGAATCTTGCTTAGCAAGCCGGGGCCGATGGTCTCACCCACGTGAACCGGCACCACGGTGCGACGCCCATCCGGATGCCGCATAAAATGGTGGCTGCCCTTGGTCCGCTAGACCGCGAAGCCCGCGCACCGCAACGCCGCGATAACCTCGCGCCCACGCAATCGAGGCAACCGTGGCATATTCAGACCGTGATGCGCTGTACGCCCACAAACTCGGTGGTCGCCGACACATCTCGCTCGACCTCCAGGCACAACTCGATGGCCTCGCGAACCCGGGCGATGAGCTTGTCGAGTGAGCGCGCCTGAGTATGGCAGCCGGGCAATTCCGGGACGCTGGCCACATAGTAGCCCTCCGCGTCGCGCTCGACGATCACGCTGAATTCACGATTACTGGTTCTTCGCATGGGGATGGTATGGCACAGAATCACCCGGGGCGCAACACCGCCGAACGACAAAAGTGAGCGACCGCCGCCGACACCGACGCCAGAGCGCACGACAAGCCTCCGACTACCCGCGACGCCCAAACGTAGAGCGCGGGCGGCGGTTCGCTCCAGCGACAAGCCTCCGACTACCCGCGACGCCCAAACGTAGAGCGCGGGCGGCGGTTCGCTCCAGCGCATTGTTAGGCCACGTGTCTCTCATGTTCTTAGCTCGAAGTGTCTGCGTGCCTGGGGCGCAATCTTACCAAGACGCTCCAGCCTCGACCGAATAGCTCCTCTCGTCCGTTGGTGAATCCCTGCAACCTCACCAACCGTCTTCCCAGCGTCGAACTCCTCGCATAGCTGCTGCTCCTCAGAAGCGTCCCAAGCTCTGCCAGCGTTGTCAGGTAAAGTCTGACTACGCCGCTCGATGCGCTCCACTCGCTCCAATGCTCTCGCCGCGACGAACAGCGCACGAACAACGTCCGGCTGCTGGTATCTGCCATCCAACGGCTCGCCGGTCGTAGGACAACGACCGTCTGCCAGCGACTCGATGATCTTCCGTGCCTCGGTGATCGTCATGTGTGGTGGTGGTTCAGTGGCCTAACGACCGATATAGGTCATCCGTGGTTATTCACCGGCGGCGAGGCGAGCGCAGCGAGACTCTCGCCCCCCGCCGACGGCGAATAACCGCGCCGGCCGGCGCGCGTCCCGCTCGGTCCGCTCGTTCTTTGAACCCATCGTGTGTACCCTTTCTCCAACTTGCCCGCCCCGGCGGGACCAGGTCTGCTAACGACCCGTCGCTTCAACGACTGTGAGCTTCATCGACCGGCCCGTCGGGCGGGCTTGACCTTCGAACGACTCCTCAAGAGGCCGTCCGATCTGCTGATCCGACTCTTCTATATTGCCGTCGCCATTGGTCAAGCCTGCGGGTGAGCCCGAAAATGACCGCCTCACCCTCACCCCCCAAAATCATGCCCCAGCATCCCTTCCCCCTGCTCATCGGCCTGGACCGCTCCGACGCCCAGGCCGAGCTCTACTGCATCGACACCCGCTCCGGCCGTCGCTGGACCCAGTCCCTGGACACCGCCCCCGAACGTCTCCACGACTGGCTGGCCCAGTTTTGCGCCAGGATTACCCCCGCGTTCAGGTCGCCCTGTGCGGCGAGCAACCGGCCGTCAACCTGATCCTCTTCCTGGAAACTTACGCCTGGATCCCCCTCTTCCCCATCAATCCCCTCACCCTCCAGAAGTTCCGCGAGGCCTTCGTCACCAGCCGCGCCCAGGACGACGGCCAGGACGCTCGTTACCTCGCCGAACTTGTGCTCACCCACAGCGACAAACTCAAATCCTGGGTCCCCGAGGACGCCCAGACCCGGCGCCTCCAGCAATGGGTCCTGCACCGCCGGGCCGTCGTGGACGAGCGCACCGCCCTGACCAACCGGCTCCAAGCCCTGCTCAAACAGTGCTTTCCCCCGGCTCTCGAGCTCTGCGGCGAGGAACTCTGGCGCCCCCTGGCCACCGCCTTCCTCCTCAAGTGGCCCACCCTCCAGGCCGTCCAAAAGGCCAAGCCCGCCGTCTTGCGCGCCTTCTACCACGTCCACGGCTCCCGCAGTCAGACGCTCATCGCCCGGCGCGTGGAACGGATCGTTCAGGCCGTGCCCCTGACCGACGAGACCGCCCTGCTGGACACCTTCGCCCTGCGGGTGGAACTGGTCTGCCGCCAGCTCCAACTCGTCACCCGCGCCGGCGCCGACTACGACCGCCAGATCGCCGCGGTCTTCCCCCGGCATCCCGACCGCGCGATCTTCGCCCGCCTCCCGGGGGCCGGCCCGGTGCTCGCTCCCCGGCTGCTGGCCGCCCTCGGCGCGCAACGGGAGCGCTATGCCACCGCCGCGGCGCTCCAGTGTTTCACGGGCCTCGCCCCGGTGCCCAAGCAAAGCGGGGGCCAACGGGTCGTGCGCCGGCGCTACCGCTGTCCGCTCTTCCAGCGGCAGAGCTTCCACGAGTACGCCAAGGAGCGCATCCTCTGGTGCCGGTGGGCGGCGGCCTACTATCTCCAGCAACGGGAACGCGGCGGCTCCCATCGCCCGGCGGTCCGGGCGCGGGGCTACAAATGGCAGCGGCTCATCTGGCGCTGCTGGCAGAGTCACACGCCCTACGACGATGCCCGGTACGAAGCGGCCTTGCGTCAGCGACAGAGCCCGTTGGTGGCGCTCTTCAAGCGGATCGAAGGCGGCAAAAACCCCGCGAAAGCCTGCTCTCAGAAAACTCTCAAAACCCGTTGACGGATGACCTCAGAGGTGAACTGAGCGACCCGGCGCACGGGACGCCACGATTGCAACCGCGACGCCCCCGCCGGGTTCGCTGCAGCGCATGGTTAGGCGGCATTGGTCAATCTCTCCTCTGGTTGGCTTGGAATCCGGTAACAAGCAAATAAAGTCCGTTGAGGCCGAGCAGTGCGCAAATGATCAACACCACGTTATAGAGCTCTGGCTTGAGGATGTAGCTGTCCATCTTCGTGAGCATCTCGCCAAAGCCCATGCGTGGAGAATGCTCCCTGGCCCAAAGAAAAACTGCCAGACCGAGAATGAGAGAAATGATGCCTCGGACAATTTTTGCCGTGCCGGACTTTTTAGAAACGGTCGCTGCGGGCGTGCCGGTGGACGCGGCAGGTGCAGTGGTCTGCTCCTGCTGAGACAAGAGCCTGCTCTTTGCTTTCGCGAACTCATCGTCGCTTAGTGTGCCGCTGCTGTGGAGTTTACTCAGTCGTTCGAGTTCTTCTGTGATGTTCATAGTTGTCGAGGGTGTGATGCCGCCTAACAGTTAAGTGAGCGACAGGGTGTGCACGCGAGCGTGTGCGGACGCGTGCACGGCTTGCCGGCCGAACCCTTTCTGCTAACATGGCT
>JAKCAB010000041.1 GCA_021839785.1 bacterium
TTGATGACCGCCACCTCTTTTTCAGCCGCCGCGGGGGCGGGTTTCGCTTCGTCGGTTTTCACATTTTTGTCCTGCGCCAGGGCGAGCGAGGCGACGCCCACCAGACCAAGGGCCATAAGGCCGCCGAAGAAAGCACGTTTCATGGCCTCAGCATGAAGACCGGCCCGCGGTTGTCACGCGCAGAGTGTGCCGCGCTCAGAAGCCGGCCGGCAGTGCCAAACCGGTGGCGTCACCGAAAGCGCGTTCGGCAAGACGAACCGGCACGACGCTGTGCGCGCGGCGCGATTTCATCGTGGCAACGCCAGCACGTCCCGCTCTTCGATCCACCCCGGACCGCGCTTCAGGCTCGCCACTTCCAGCCAGCCGTCCTTGCGGTCGGTGACTTCGAGTTCGGTGCCACCCGGAACCGTTTCCAGTTCCGGTGACACCTCCAGCGGACCGTGCCGCACGACGGCGGTGGCGTCTTTCACGATCACCACCCGCTGCCCGCTCACCTCGTGCCAGGCATCCCCAAGACACCCGGCGGCCAGGAGAGCGACGACGCCCAGCATGACGGTCCAGCGCCGCAGGCTGGCGCGCTGCGCTGGCCGCAGTTCGCCCAACGCCAGCAGCGCGCAGCCGGCCCACAGGAGACTAACCACGACGAAGGTCCATTCGTTGATGGTCAGCCGGGGCACCCAGCGGCGCCACCCGGAAGCCGCCGGCAACGGCCCACCGTTCACCAACTCCCGTGCCATCCGGAGGTTGACGCGCAGGTCGGGATCGCGCGGCGCAAGGCGTTCGGCCAGCCGGTAATTGAGGATCGCCCGGCCGAGATCGCCGGCCTTGAACCAGGCGTTGCCCGCGTTGAAGTACAGGGCGCTGGAGACGCGACCGCCGGCGACCAGCTTTTCGTAAGCCTCCGCCGCGGCCTTGAACTGGCCTTCCTCGTAAAGCTTGTTGGCCGACTCGAACGCCGCGGCGGCATTGGCGTCCGCGGCGCGCGCGATCCCCGCCAGCGCCAGCCCGATCACCCAGACCGACAAGACGAGCGCCAGCGCCAGCCTGCGGGCCGCCAGCCGACCGACCGCGCCGAAGCACGTCCCGCGGAAACGTCGCCCACCCTGGAGTCGGTCTCGCATCACACCTGGATCTTCTGGAGTTCGCCCAAGGTTCGCTGGACCCGCCCCGCCAGGTTCTGCAAATCCTGCACCGAACCTGCGGGGGCGTACCGCGCCTGGTTGCAGGCCTGGAACAAGGCGCGCACTTCCTCAATCAACTCCTCGGGTAAGGCGAGCGGCTTCAGGTGCTCATCGACGACCGCCTCGGTGATCGAGGCCGCGGGCAGGTCCAGCCGTTCGCCGAGTTGTTCCTGGAGCAGGCGGAACGTGATCACGAACACCTCCGCGGCGTTGCCGTCGGCGGCGTGCCGCGCGAGGTCGGCCACGCCGGCCCGCACCAGGCGCGCCACCATTTGCCGGCGCACCAAGCGCGGATGCGCCGCCAGGTGCTCACGGCGTTTGCGCCCATACCACACCGCCAGCCACGCCAGCAGCGGCGCGGTTGGGAGAACCCAAAACCACGGGCGGCTCACCAGCGGCGGGGCCACGAGCGCCAGCACCCCCGGACGTGGTTTGATGTGGACGATCTCTTTCGGCGGCGGGCCACCCGCCTCCGCGGTCGCGGCCAACCCGCGGCTGCCGCCCGCCGGGCGAACCAGCAGCGGGATCGGCCGGTTGGTCAGGGAGACATACACGGCGTTGACCGGATCGAAGAAGCTGAACGTCAACGCCGGAATTGCCTTCACCTCGGTGTTCTCCGCCACGATGTCCTGTTCGAAAATCTTGGAGCCCTGCGTGCCGAGCGTATCGGTCGTCTCCACGCGGCTCACGGATGGGTAAACGCGAAAGCCTTTCCAGGCGTCAAGCGACGGCAAGGTTAGCGAGTCCAGGGCGCCCTTGCCGGAGATCTGGATTCGCAAATGCACCGGGTCGCCCACCGCCACGTTCGTCGGCGCCGCACTGAGTTCCAGCGAGTAATCGCCCACCGCCCCGGTGAAACCCGGCGGCACGTTCTGGGTCGGCAGCGACAACACGTGGATGGGCACCGCGTCGGCGGTCACGTCGGCAACTTCGCTCGACCGGTTGAGAAACGGGTCGTTGAAGAAATCCTCGAAGGGGTCACCGGTCCGGCGCCGGGGTGTCTGCACCAGGACTTCAACGCGCCCTTTCAGCGGCCCGAGTTGCAACGATCCCGCTCGATTCGGCACCACCGTGGTGCGCGTGCCGGCGCGCGTGTAGAGCACGCCGTTCATCGGAACGCGTCCGGTGTTCATGCGCTCCGTCTTGCCCACGGTGCAACCGTCGGCAGGGAGCTGGCCCAACTCATATTGCCGCGGGTTGATGGCGTACAGCGCCAGTTCCACGGGCAGGAGCTCCCCCACGAAGACGTTGGTGCGCGGCACTTCGATGCGCAGGAGGGCGCGCGGTATCTGCGCCCCACTTGTGCCCGGCGCGGCGCGGCTGTTGGCGGGCAGCACGGTGAGCTGGAGCGGCTTCGAGGTCAACGTCTGCCCCCCCACGCGGACACTGAACGCGGGAATAATGTACCGACCCGGTTGCGCGGGGTTGACGAAGTACTTCAGCGCGAGGCTGGAACTCTGCCGGCCGTTCACGAAGTTGATCCGCTGCTCGCGACTGCTCCCGCCAAAGCTCAAACCTGGCACGCGCGGCAACTTCGGGTCGTTGTCCGGCTCGCCGCCTTCGAACTCCAGTGAAAGCGTCGTGGCCTGCCCCGCATAAATCGTGGCCGGATCCAGCAACGCCTGGAAGCTGGCGCCCAGCGCCGTCAGGGCCAGCCATCCGAACATAAGCAGACCCAACGCCGCGCCACGCCAGGCATAGCGGAAGACGCGAAAGCGAATCGCCGGCGACCCCGCGGGGCGGCGCGAACTTGGCCATGCATGGGACGGCTTACCA
>JAKCAB010000701.1 GCA_021839785.1 bacterium
TGGCTGTTCCATCGTGTGCCGCATCCGGGCCTGCGCGGGTTGGGCGTGGCGCTGCTGGGCGTGGCGTTCGTGCGGCTGGCCTTAAACCCGGCGGTGCTCGCATACCACCCGCACAACGGGACGCCGATCCTGAACTGGTTCCTGTACAGTTACGGCCTCGTCACGGTGAGCCTGCTGGCCGGCGCGCGCTTGCTGGCGCCGCCGCGAAACCGCGCATTCCGCGTGAACCTGCCGCCGGTACTCTACACGCTGGGCGCGGTGCTGGCGTTCTTGTTGTTGAACATCGAGATCGCCGACTACTTTTCCGCCGGCGCCACATTGACCTTCGACGTCAACGCCAGCTTCGGGCAGGACATGACGTATTCGATCGCTTGGGGCCTGTTCGCGTTTGTGCTGCTGGCGCTCGGCTTCAAAACTGCCAGCGCGGGCGCTCGCTATGGCGGCATGGGGCTGTTAGTGGTCACGCTGCTGAAATTGTTCCTGCACGACCTCTGGCGGCTGGGCGGACTGTACCGCGTGGGCTCGCTCATCGGCCTGGCGGTGGTGCTGATGGTCGTCTCGTTCATTTACCAGCGCTTCCTGGCCGCTTCGACGGCGAAACCCGCGACCCCAACTAGCCCCAGCGTTGCCTGACCGGCTGCCAAACGCACGCGGACGCCGCTGGCGAGCGGGCGGATTTGAAATGATGCCGTAGCCGCGGTGGCCGAACAGCAGCGTTCCGGTCAGTAGTTAAGCCGCGCCGTCCACGACCCGACAAACCCACGATTCCAGCGCGCGTCCCGTGGCTTGTTGGTAACCCTCGGCAATGCGGGTGCGGAAGTCCTCGGCGTCGTCGCGCCGGACCAGGTTCAACGTGGCGCCCCCGAAACCGCCACCGGTCAGGCGCGCACCGAGGCAGGCCGGTTCCTTGCGTGCCAGGTCCACGAGAATGTCCAGTTCGGGGCAACTGTTGTGGAAGTTCTCGCGCGAGCTGGCGTGGCTTTCGAACAAGAGCTGGCCGAACCCGGTCAGATCGCCGCCGCGCAACAACGCCGCGCCGCGTTGAACGCGGTCGATTTCGCCGACGACGTGCAGCGCGCATTCGTGCTGATGCGGAGTGAGTTTCGCGCGATCGGCGGTCAGCGTGTCCAACGTCACGGCGCGGAGCGAGGGCGCGCCCAGCGCGGCGGCGGCGGCCTCGCAGTTCGCGCGCCGGTCGTTGTATTCGCCGCCGACCAAGGCATGGCGCACGCCGGAATGGCACACTACCACCTCCAGATCGGCGGCCAGCGGGGTCCACTCGACACCGAGTTGCTGGCAGTCGATGAGAATCACCTGGTTGTCGCGCCCGTAAAGCGAGGAGATGTGGTCCAGCAGGCCGCAGTTCACGCCCACAAAGCGGTTTTCGGCCGCCTGGCACATCATCGCGAAGGCCATTCTTTCCGCCGAACCGAGGTTGCGGAGACCGCCCGCTTCGAAGCTGGGTATCCCGTCGGGGTGGCCGTTGGCTTGCAGCGAGTACGGAAAGAGTTTGCGCGCCAGTAGCGCTGTCGCGACCAACAAGGCCGCGGAACTGCTCAGGCCCGCGCCCAGCGGGATGGTGCTGTGAATGGTGGCGTTGAAACCGCCCAGCGCCACACCGCGCTCGCGGAGTTGAAGCAGCAGGCCCTTGACGTAATTGGCCCAAGGCGCGGCGGGATCTTTCTCGATCGCGTCGAGCCGGAAGCGGGTCGGTTGCGGAAACGCCGTGGAGGTCAACTCGACCTCGCCATCCGCGCGCGGGGCGCCGGCCATGCAGATGTACTTGTCCACCGCCAGCGCCATGACGAGGCCCTGGTTGTAGTCGGTGTGGTTGCCGAGAAGTTCGACGCGGCCGGGCGCGCGCACCGTCTGGGTGGGCGCGATGCCGAAATGGCGCTGAAACGACATGGCAGCTTCAAACATGTTGCCCCAAGGCTGCTGAACCGGCTGGCGCCCGGCAAGGGCGTTTCCTGAAGGGATTCGGTCGTATCGGCAAAGTCCGGAAAGGCTGACGAAGACGAAGTACCGGCCGGTTTCATCGAATCCCAAACCTGCCGTTGCTGCCGCGCGGGAGCGGATCGCTGGTCGCGAAAAACGGTGAAGCCCCGGCCATCGCGAGACGGCCAGGGCTCCAGTCTGCCTGAGGAGGGCAGGGGCTAGAATTTCTTGGTGAGCGTGATGTTGCCCATGTGACCTTGCGGCCGGTCTTCCGCCATGACTTCGTACGCGTAACGGATGGAGACGAACAACCCGCACTTCCCGCAGTTCCAGTTGATCTCCGGGCCAATGCCGACGCGGCTGTACTCCTCCGAGGCAGCCGCCCTCTTGCCGGTATCGTCGGTCATCTGCTGCTGCCAGTACCCGGCAACGCCCAACTCGAACGACGGGTTGAGGGCCTTGCTCAGACCCCACTCCAGATCCAGCGTGTCGCCGGGGTAGAGGTCGTAGTCGCTGTTCTTGGTGTGGATTTCGTACCGGCCCAACGCGGAGAGCGACCAGGTCTTCTCGGTGTCGAAGTAGTACGTCGCACCGCCCGTGGCCATGTGGGAGTAGTAGCCGAGGCCGACATTGAACTCGTTCGGATCGTGATCGCCCGTGGGAATCCACAGGCCGTAACCGATGCCGAGGTCGAGTTTCTGCCAGTGCCAGGAGAGGGTGACGGGTTCGGCGAAGATGTCGCCGAGACCAAAGGCGTCCTGGCGCACGCCGTTCACCTTGACTTCCTGGTACATGATCGGGACCAGCACGTCCATGCCGTAGCTGGCGCCGAGGATTTTGAGGTCGGTGATCCAGACCGGCCGGATGGCGTTCGCGTACCCGAAGGCGCTGAAGTCCCCCGGGGCCTTGTCGCCGTTGGCGTCGTTCACCTGCGTGGCGCCGTAGAAGTAATTGTAGTCGCGGAGGTAAAAGCCGGGCGGCGGCAGGGTGCCGCCTTTAACGCCTTCCACGCCGATC